>NZ_JBBAKG010000032.1:39933-60108 GCF_040403615.1 Haliscomenobacter sp.
ATGGGGAAATCGAAGACTACCTCAGCTCGGATATCTTATTGAACGACTGGGCGGATTTACCGGAGCCAAAATACATTACTGATGCGAGTGGTGGTATTGTCGGCCCAAGCCACCGGATTCATTATCTTGACTCAGATTCAGGATCAGGCCAAAATTACCTCAATACACTTTACATAGGCGCTACGCCGCCCGACTCTGAAAATGACGGCCGACCCACGCACCTGGCCAATGGTGACAACAACAGCTACCAGGCAGATGAAGACTTGTCATCCCTAAACTTTCTGAATCCCACAACGAATCAACCTTTTCCATTGGTTACTTCTGAGCCAATCCGCTTGCGGGTACCGGTGGTCAACAATTTCCCCAGCAAAGCAGCCACTTTGTGGGTGTTCATTGACTGGAATGGCGATGGCAGTTTTACCGGGCCGCAAGAAACCAGCTTCAAATCGGTTGCTGGAGCATTTACTGGCAATGTAGATTTTGATTATACCATTCCCAATATTGTTAACCCAGATTCGATTGGCGTACGGGTTCGGTTGACCACTGGACAAATCCTGGACGCATACGGCCAGGCACCCGATGGGGAAGTCGAAGACTTTATGGTGGAACTAAAGGCTGAAGATTTTGGTGATTTGCCCGACCCAACTGCTGGATTAGGCGTCAATAACTTCCAGACCCGCAGAGCCGATGATGGGGCACGCCACGCTGTTCCGGTGAATAAATTAGTGTACCTGGGCAACGCTACCGATACTGAATCCGATGGAGTACCTTCCAGTCTGGCCGTCGGCGATGACCAAAACAACCCCAACCTAAATGATGAAGATGGAATTACTTTCCTTACTTCACCTTTGATTCCTGGGCAGCCAGTAACCATTCAATATACGGCTACCAACAACAGTGCCAGTCCTGCTACCTTATATTTGTACGCAGATTTCAACAATGATGGAATCAATTCCTTGTTGCCCATCACCTTTACTGTACCCGCTGATGCGGTCATTGCCGCCAATGGGGGCACTGTTACCCGTCAGTTGACTTTCCCATTTCCGCAAAATGCACAATACGGTGGGGATGTTGCGTTCTTCCGCTTCCGCTTCACAACTCAAGTCAATCCAGGTATTTTTGGACTAGCAAGCGATGGTGAAGTAGAAGACTACCTGCGCCCTGTACTCGTATACGATTGGGCGGATTTGGCAGAACCCCGTTACATCACCGATGCCAAGGGCGGGATTGTTGGCCCCAGCCACCGGATCAATGCCATTGATACCGACCCAACTAGCGGAATCAACTATCAAAACTCCTTGTACATTGGTGCTACTTCACCCGACGCAGAAGCAGACGGAAAACCCAACCAGGCTTCTACGGGAGATGACAATACTTATTTGGATGATGAAGATTTGAGCAAAAACAATTTCATTCATCCTTCTTTGCTCACTCCGTATCCACTGATTGCTTCCGAGCCCATTTTGTTCCGGGTGCCGGTAGTCAACAACAACCCTAGCAAAGCCGCTACTTTGTGGGTATTCATCGACTGGAATGGCGACGGCAGTTTCACCGGGCCTCAAGAAACTACTGCTAAACCGGTAGCTGCTGCTTTCAGCGGAAATGTTGATTTCAGTTACTCTATTCCCAATATTGCCAAACCTGATTCTATTGGTGTGCGGGTTCGCCTGACTTCCGGGCAAATCCTGGATGCTTATGGTCAGGCCCCAGATGGGGAAGTGGAAGACTTCGTAATGGAGCTCCAATCCGAAGATTTTGGTGATTTACCCGATCCAACAGCCGGCTTAGGCGTAAACAACTACCAAACCAGAAGAGCCGACGATGGTGCCCGCCATGCTGTACCAGTCAATAAATTGGTGTACCTGGGCAATGCTACCGATACCGAAAGCGATGGTGTTCCATCCTCACAAGCTACTGGGGATGATCAAAACAACATCAACATCAATGATGAAGATGGAATTACTTTCATCACTTCACCATTGGTTCCTGGTCAACCAGTTACGGTTCAATTTACGGCTACCAACAATAGTGCTAGTCCTGCTACCTTATATTTGTATGCAGATTTCAACAATGACGGTGTCAATTCCCTATTGCCCGTCACCTTTACCGTGCCAGCCAATGCGCTCATTGCCGCCAATGCTGGAACAGTAACGCGCCAGTTGACTTTCCCATTCCCCTTGAATGCTCAATACGGCGGTGATGTAGCCTTCTTCCGTTTCCGCCTCACTACTCAGGCCAATCCAGGAACCTTTGGGTTGGCTCAGGATGGCGAAATTGAAGACTACATTAAACCAGTACTGGTATACGACTGGGCGGATTTACCCGAACCTCTTTTCAACACCGATGCAATTGGTGGAACGCCTGGACCAAGTCACCGCATTGGTGCGATTGATATTGATCCTAGCTCGACTACAGCCAATTATCAAAATACCCTGTTCATCGGAGCCACCTCACCTGACGCTGAAAAGGATGCGCAGCCAAATGCCAATGCCAATGGCGATGACAACAATTACCTTGACGATGAAGATTTGGGTCAAACCAACTTCACCAATCCAGCAACGGGCGACCGTTTGATTGCGGGCAATACCATCACGTTGACCATTCCCTTTACCAACCGTTTGGCCAGCAATGCCAATATGATTGTATTCCTCGATTGGAATGGAGATGGAGATTTTATTGATGTTCAGGAAAGGGTTGAATTGCCCGCGCCACCAGTAGTGGGCGGCACCTTGGTATTCAACAACATCCCCATTCCGGCTTTGGACAATGCCTTGCGGGTTGGTGTACGGGTGCGTTTAACCACTGGAACTGTGGTAGACGCCAATGGAGCAGCTCCCGACGGGGAAGTAGAAGATTTCTTTGTCACAGTATTTGGCTTCGATTATGCCGACTTACCGGATGCTGCGTCAGGTACCGCCAAAGGCAACTATGAAACCATTTTTGCCTTAAATGGTACTCGTGGCCCACGCCACTTGATTGATCAAAACCTCCGCATTGGCAATACCATTGATGCAGAAGGAGATGGACAACCTCAATTCAATGCTTTTGGTGACGACATCAATGGCATCGATGATGAAGACGGGGTGGTTCCTCCAGACTCCATTGTGCGGGGCAAACCTGCCCGTTTCCAGGTTTTTGTGACCAATAAAACCAGCGCTGATGCTTACTTGCGTGGTTTTGTAGACTGGAACGACGATGGATCTTTTGAAGATGGCTATCAAAATCAAAAATCCGAAATTGATACCATTCCTCCAGGTTTCAGTGGTTATTATGAAGTATTGTTCAATGTTCCTACCGAACCCAACCCACTGCCGAACCGCGTAGCTTCCCGCTTCCGGTTGAGCAATGAAAGTGTGTCGGTGCAACTGTCAACCGGGCCTGCACAAGGCTTGCTTACCGATATTTACGGTGAAGTAGAAGACTTGTACGTCAATATCGTAGGTTATGACTGGGGAGATTTAGTGGAACCACGCTACATCACTGATAATGAAGGTGGTCAGCCTGGCCCAAGCCACAAAATTTATGCTATTGATCCAGATGGAGATAGCGGCAATCCGCCCGTTACTTCACTCTATATTGGTGCTACCGCACCTGATGCTGAAAACGAAGGCCAGCCTAATCAAGCCGCTTCAGGTGACGACTTCAATGGATTCAATGATGAAGACTTGACCATCAACAACTTCATTGATCCCAATACCCTGGCGCCTTATCCACTTATCGCTGGAGAACCCATTCGTTTGCGTGTACCGGTAGTGAACAATTTCCCTGCAAAAACAGCCACCCTTTGGGCTTTCATCGACTGGAACGGGGATGGAATTTTTACAGGGCCAAAAGAGACAACTTTCAAAACCGTACCTGCGGCTTTCACTGGCAATATTGACTTTGACTACATCATTCCAAATATTGGCATTTCTGATTCTATCGGGGTGCGCATCCGCGTCACTTCCGGTGAAATCCTGGATGCCTACGGTCAAGCGCCCGATGGGGAAGTGGAAGACTTTATGGTGGAGTTACAAACTGAAGAATTTGGCGACTTGCCCGATGCGACGGTAGGAATTGGACCTAATGATTTCCAAACTTTGCGTGCCCGCAATGGTGCCCGCCACGCTGTACCCGTGCACCCACTGGTTATTTTGGGTACCAATATCGATACCGAACCCGATGGGCAACCTTCGGCCAAAGGAGACGGCGACGACCTCAATCGTTTGCCCGATGACGAGGATGGCATCGTATTCCTTACCCCATTGGCTCCTGGCAACCCGGCAAAAATTGCCTTTACCGCCAGCAATGCTTCGGCCAATGGCGCGATTCTGCACATTTATGCAGACTGGAACAACGATGGCACCCTTGATCCAGTGACCACCACTACCCTACCCGCCAATTCGGCTACGATTGCTCAGGTGGTCACCTTCAACGTACCTGCCAATGCCACTTTTGATGAAGGCAAAGTTTTCTTCCGCTTCCGTTTGACTACGGATGCCAACTTCAATGCTGCACCTGGCCCCAATGGCCTGGCGCTGGACGGTGAAGTGGAAGATTACGTCATTCCAGTATTCAAACTGGGCAATTTGGTGTGGGAAGACCGCAACAACAATGGCCTGCAGGATGCTTCCGAAATCAGTCTCGGCATCCAGAATGTACGGGTGATTCTCCGTTTTGGGGGTATTGTTCCTTTCACTGGAGTATGTGACTCGGTTAATCAAAATACGAATACCAACCCCAACACCTTGGCGGTCAACGGTGGTAGTGATATCATTCAAGACTATGTGTTACAAACTTTCACCGATGCCAAAGGGGTTTATGGTTTCACCGGGATGATCGAAGGGATTTACCAAATCATTGCTTTGGATACCTTTGGTTTGACACCTACCCGTTTTGATCACATCAAAAACGTAACCGAAGAAGACCTCGATAGTGATGGCAAACCTCTAAAAAATCCTTGGAATTATATCAGTAGTGAAAGACGCCAATCCAAGAGTCAACAAATCAAGGTCAAAGCTGACCTGATAGGTACTGACGAAGAAGGTATCCTTGATCAAGGTAACCCTCAACTGCTCGATCCAAACGCAGTGGGCGTATTCCCCGATAACCGCGTAGAACAACGCATCGACTTTGGTTATGTGGGTCTGGACTTGGGGGATTTGGCGGAAACCACCAACATTCCTGCTGGCGATCCTTCCAATACCAGCTTCATTACCACTGAAAATGGTACCAAGCCTGAAGGGCCTAAACACATCGTTACTCCAGACCTGCGTTTGGGTAACTGCCAAGATGTAGAATGGCTCGGACAACCCGACCAGGATGCTGGCGCCGAATTCAAACCAGGCCCAGATTCAGGTGGTGATGATCCAATTGCCAACTTCAGCAACTATCCCAACTTCCCTTACGATCCGTCACAAGGTCGCCGCTGGCCATTCCACGAGGCGGCCAATACTTGTGGCGACGATGAAGACGGGATTCGCTTCCTGACTCCAATGATCGCTGGCTACAATGCCATGATCTCGGTTAAATACAAGGCTAAAAACAACTTCGACGGCCCCGATGCCTTCCTGCATGCCTGGATGGACTGGAACGGTGACGGCAATTTCGACGATGGCGCTGGCAATATTGATGCCAACGAACACATCCTCTTTAGCCTGCTCGATGGCAAACCAACCGTGCTGGAACCCAATACCCAAGCGGTACAACTGGAAATGGAATACCTGACCTCGGCTGCGGATTCTATTACCCTGACCTTCAAAGTTCCAGCCAATGTGGCTTACAACAATGGCAATATTTTGTCGCGTTTCCGCATCAGTTATGATCCTCGTTTGGGGCCAAACGGAATTTTAGCAGCCAACCTCAACTTCCCTGACCCTCAGCCAGGAGCAGGTAACTCCCAGGTTCCCGGTGGAGTCATTCCTTACGGTGAAGTAGAAGATTATTTCATCGCATTGACTAAAGTCGGCAACACGGTATTCGAAGACCGCGATTACGACGGTTACCAGGATGTACTTGAGCCAGGCATCAAAAATGTTCCGATCACCTTGCAATTCGCAGGTGCGGATGGTATTCTGAACAATGGCGATCCATATGAATTTACCTATCGCGATACGACCGACGCCAATGGCCGCTACTATTTCTGTGGCTTGATTGGCAATGTCGATCCTTCTGGCATTACAAATCCAGTATACCGGATCATTGTTGACGATCCAGCGGGCATGACCTCTACGTTCAACAATCCTGATCCATCAGATGATTCTTGCATTGATGACAACAGCAACGGAGACGACCTGTTGATCGACAACCGCATCACTGCCGATACCTTTAGCATTACCAATCCAATGGCCTTGTGCCTAGATGAAAATGCACCCCGCAACGATGTGGGTGGTTTGGTCGCAGGTAACAATCGGCCACCTTCTGCGGATGCCCTGAACAACTTCCCGGACAACCAATACGACGAAACCCGTGACTTTGGTTACACTGGATTTGATTATGGCGATCTGCCGATCACTGCCATCCTGCCTGGTTCTAAATACCTGACCCTGCGCGATTCAATGAACGCCTTGTTCAGTGGTAAATTTGGCCCACGCCACGCCATCCAGCCTCGCCTATACTTGGGTAAAGGTGTAGATGGTGAACTAAACGGTAAGCCAGACGCAGACGCAGGCAGCAAAGCCGGCGGTGACGACGATGACCAGGGTGCCTTCAAAAAAGGTGTAACAGCAGATGATGAAACAGGTGTTCGCTTGCTTTCTCCGCTGCTCCCTGGTGAATACGCTTACATCAAAGTCAACTATACTTCTCAGGATACTTCAGCAGGTGGCTATGTGAACCGCACTGCCTACCTCGATGCCTTCATCGACTGGAACGGCAACGGAGTGATGGACATTCCTGCGGAAAAAGTAGAGTTTACGCATCAATCTACTTCGGCCAATGCTCTGTTGACAACCAATAACATTGCCGATATCACCGATACCCGCACGGCAATTTTGCCTGGAACGGGCGCAAACGGTGTGGACAGTACCATCCTAGCCTTCAGAGTACCAACAACTGCAGTCTTTGACTCAGGAACAGTATTCATGCGCTTCCGTTTGGGTTGGACCAATTATGCAGCGGCTTTCCCGAATGCATTCCCAAATGGTTTGGCGGCTGACAACAACAGCTTCCACATGACAGTATCTCCATACGTGAAGGCTTATGAGCCATTCAACGATGTAGCGGGTAATGCTGGCAGATACCCATACCCACAAGGGGAAGTGGAAGATTACGCCATTCCTGTTGCCAAAATTGGCAACCTGGCCTGGTTCGATCACGATGTATTTGGCGATCAGGATGCCAATGAAGACGTAGTGGACTCTTTGCACCTCGTTTTGATTTGGGGTGGAGTCAATGGTACTACTGGTGCATTTGACACTGTGGGTTACCAAACCAACCTCAGTTCTCTGGGTGCTGTTACAGATATCAGGTACAACCTCTCAATTGCGCCTTCTGCAGTAGGAACATATACTCCCGGCGCACTGGTAAAAACCGGTACTTCACCAGCAGCAGACAGCGGATTGTACTCTTTCCGTGGTTTGATCCCTGGTATCTACTACGTGTTGCCACGGAAATATTTTGCAACCGACAGTGCAAGCTTTGTGAATGCCTGGCCGAAACACCGCGTGGTTACCCTGCAGGATAACCCAGGAGTAGATGACAATAACGACAGTGATGGACACACCAAAGGTGTTGGTGGCACTAGCCGTGGCCCAGGTGCTTTTGTCAAAATCACCGATGGCAACAGCCGTCAACCCGAAGTATGTGTCAATGATCGCCCAGTGGGTGAAAATGGCAAACGCGACGCTGACGACAATGCCAATCCATTTACTCCGGCCTTCTTCCCTGACAATCAGTGGGACAAGTCGGTTGACATCGGTTGGGTAGATGAGCCAAATATCGAAGCCAATCTGGATATCGTTGGCGTTTATTTTCCAACCAGTAAATTGTGCAACAACTTCAATGTGATCATGCACTTGTGTGTGAAAAACCCACAAGAAGTGCCACTTGATAGTTTGCAAGCTTTCCTTGATCTGAAAGCTGCTTACGGCAATGCCTTGTATACGGGCACCAAACCTAAAGTGAGTATCGCCGATAGTGCCTACATCAAAGGGCCAGCTTACGGCAAATACAGAAAGTCACAATTGGGTGCAAAACAACAATTGGTGCCCAACCCGAACTACAATGGGGTCACCGATCTACGTTTGTTGGTGCCAACTTCTGAAAACACGAATTTCTTGCTGCGTGGTGATTCAATTGTGTGTATCCGCGTAGAATTTGAAATCGATCCATCAAAAACCGAGAAATACCCTTGGATGTCGCAAGGTCAGGTCACCGCTCGCGCCGTTGGTTTCAACAAACAAACCGGCGCCAAACGGCCACTGACCGACTTCCGCTTCTTCCATCCTCGTTTTGGCAAATCCATCGTGGTATTTGATGCCACCGATGAATTCAATGATCCAATGCCAGGCAGCGACATGATTGCTTTTGAAGGCATGGTTGCTGATCGTGGCTTGAAGGGTGATTATCAGCAACCTTATGTTGCGCCAAACGTAACAGGTAGGGACAAGTACGAAGATGAAAACGACAAAACCGTTCAAAACGATGAATGCTGGATCAAAACGCGCTGGAACAGTGGCATCAAGGATGTACGGGTTGCGCTAAACAGCAAGTGTGAATCCATCATCAACGCGGATATTTTTGTCCCCAACTTTGACCCAGCCTGTGGTTTTGACAAATACACTGAAGGCAGTTACTACGCCGTGATTATTCAGGACAAGTGGACCAAGGAAACCATCTGGACTTCGGATGATCCGCGCCCATTCGATGCCAAAAAATTCCTGGATCGAAAGCTTATTTACACTGTAATCAGTGTAGCCAATAGTTGTGTCGAAATTTGGGGAGACTTTATCCTAGTAGACAAAATTGCACCGGTGGTGCAATGTGCCACCAATACCGACCGCAAAGTAGTTGGCAATACCCCAACGGGCACCTACATTTTCGTCTGTACGGATATCGACAGCATTTTGAACGTAAAGCGTTCCTGGTCTAATCCCAATTATCCGTACTACACCGGGATTGCAGTAGCCAAGGATTCTTGTGGACAAGCCTGGTTGGACAATGTAAAGGATGAACTCGAAGTGTTGGCCGATTGTGATGCCAGCGCCAATGCCGGATTTGTGTATGCACGCATCCGACGGGTCTTTACCTTTACGGATGATAAAGACAACAAAACGACTTGCACGCAAATCATTTCTTTCCGTCGTCCTCAAATTGTACTTCCAGAATGTAAAGTAGAGATTCCCAACAACCTGGCAGGAGCATCTAAGGATTTGATTCCAGCAGATTTAATCAAGGCACCATTCAATCTCGCTGAATCAGTACCGTATTACCTGAACGGCGCCGGAAAACGCATTTACCTCACTGGTCGGGATTATTGCGGTATTGCTCTGAATTACACAGATGAAATAGTATTCAAAACCGGAGAATGTGGCCGCAAGATCATTCGGCACTGGACGCTGCTCGATTGGTGCTACGGCGTCATCAACAACCAGGTCAGTTACCCTGTGTACCACCTTGTTCCAAACGCTGATGCAGATTGTTACTCCAGCATTGCCTGGGATCCATCCCTGCACATGTTGACTTGGGAACAACACCTGATCGTGGGGGACAATGGTACGCCTATTGTAAGCATTCCTGACTATGACCGGGATGGGGTGCAGGGCAGTGGGTATCAAGGTGGCGAACGCGATCGACCAGAAGACGATAAACTTTCCACTTACGATGCGGGGGATGTATTGACCGTCTCTACGGCCCCAATGGAATGCAAAGGCAGCTACTTTTTCACGCGCAAAGATTTGGACATCACTGAGCAAAGCAAGTGGTGCTTCGATCTGCAAGTGGTGCAACGATCTCCAATTTTGGATCCATTCAAACGTCCAACGGGAAGCTACGAATGGATTACCGATCCTTTCGTGCAGGTCAAAGGAGATTGCGACAAGGGCTATTCCATCACGGGCATACCCATGCTGGGGAATTGGTTTTTGAGGTTGCGCGTTTATGATGTGTGCAACAGCGATACCCTAATTTATTATCCAATACGGGCAGTGGATAAGATTGCTCCCGTGATGAAGAGCGACAACAAGCTGATCTTGAGCCTCAATAATGGTGGATTGGGATTTGTCAGCGCCGAACAGTTTGATGAAGGCAGTTGGGACAATTGTAGCCGATTAGAATGGAAGCGTTTGCGCCGCCCTGTTTCAAACCTTGTCAATGCCAATTTTATTGGAATTAAGGGAGTCGTCGATGCCAATGAAAATGGCAAGATCGACGCCTATTCTTCCTCTACTACTTCTCCTCAAGACTACGTGGATGTAAACCGCAACCGCCAAGCTGATCCCGAGGAATACTTCAAAATCGATGCGAATACCAGCTTGCTGATGACTCCACTTATGGATTCAGTACCTTTCTTCTGTGCAGACCGAGGCACGGTAATGCTGGAATTGTGGGGTAATGACAACGCTGGCAACAGGAGCTACAGTTGGGGCAACGTCTTGATCGAAGACAAAACCATTCCAGTGTGTAGCGCTCCCTGGACAATTTCAGTTTCTTGTGATGACAAGAGTTTGTATTTCATCGACTCTAAAGTGGCATCGGCCAAAGCATTCGGCGATGTACTCATTACCAGTGGCAACCTTTGCGCAGATTTTGACACCGCCTATTCGGTGATCAAAAAATTGAAGTGTGGAGCAGGTACCATTGAACGCATCTGGACACTGACCAAACAAACTTCCAAAGGGTCTGTCGTCGTTACTTGCAAACAAATCATCCGGGTACTGCCGCTGCGCGAATACAACATCTACTTCCCTAAAGACGTAGATCAACGCGATTGCAAAACGCCAGTGATTGATACCGCCTTTACCAAGGAATTGGGTTGCGATATCCTGGCCGTCAATGTGACCGACAAGCGCTACGATGCATCAAATGATGAATGCTACAAAATCTTCCGGACTTATACCGTCATCGACTGGTGTGCCTACGACGACAGCTGTGGCGATCCTACGGCCGATGGCATAGTATATGTGGTAGACCGCAGCTACAGCAACTACGGACAAACTCCAATCTATGTGTTGGTTCGCGATGCCGACCAAGATCAACGGGAAGAGTTTTACCTCTCACTCAATGATACGCCAAAAGAAGGCAACCTTTCTGATAGCAAAGTAGCCACCGGCAACGACGAATCCTTCGTTCCTGCTTATTGTGAAAATGCCTTCAGCGGCAATCCATACGGCTTGCCCGTTGGTGAGTTCTACCACGCCTTCCAGTACACCCAGATCATCAAAGTGTATGACGAAGTGAAACCGGTGGTGACCGGTGATCAAGCCAAATTCTGTATCCGCGAAGGTGGAGATTGCCTGGCCGACATCAAAATGATTGTCAAGGGAACCGACAACTGCACCGACCAGGTGACCTTGGAAACCAACTTGCTCGCCATTGCACCGTTCCAAACCCGCGAAGCGGGCAGCATGGTTGCCTACTCTACTTCACGCTGGAGAGTTAAACCTCTAACTGGTGGTCAATTCGAGATCAACGTGAGCAACCTGCCTCAAGGCAAACACGACTTGATTGTGGTGGTTCGCGATGAATGTGGCAACCTGAGTGAGCCTACCCGCATTCCGTTCACAGTGGAAGACTGCAAAGGTCCTGCTCCAATCTGTATTAACGGACTAAGCACCAGTCTAATGCCTGACGGCAACGGCGGTGGAATGATCACCGTGTGGGCGACTGACTTCGTCGCATCCAAAGTGTTTGATTGCAATGGCCAAGGTCCTGAAACCAGCGGCAATGGCAAATTGGTTACCAAATACTCGATCAACCGCGTAGGTAGTCCTGCCAGTGAGAATCAAACCAGCATGGTCTTCAATTGTAAGGAAGCAGGTAAGATTGTACTGGTGGAATTGCACGCCTGGGACAATGCCGGCAACCACGACTTCTGTGTAAGCTTTGTTGAAGTCCAGGACAACCGCAAGGTTTGCGAAACTGGAAACGCCAATCTGGGCAGCATCATTGGTGTAGTTACGACCGATCAATTTGTGCCCTTAGTCGGAGTAGCAATCGACATGAATGGTGCCAGTACCTTGAAACAAACTACCGCCAATTCTGGGGTGTTTGCCTTTAATGGTCTGAGCAAAGGTGCAGATTTCTCTTTGAGCGCTCAGTTGGACAAAGACCACATCAACGGGGTATCCACTTTCGATTTGGTTGTTATCCAAAAGCACATCCTCGGTGTCAAGTTGATTGACAATCCTTACCGCCAAATCGCAGCAGACGTCAACAACTCCAAATCGATCACTACATTGGACATGATCCAGATTCGGAAATTGATTCTGCAAGTGGATGATAAATTCAAGAGTGTACCAAGCTGGAAGTTTGTCGATGCAGCCTACCGATTCCCGAATGCTTCCAATCCATTTGGAGCAGAATACCCCGAGGTCATCAATGTCAACAACTTGAATGGCAACGTCAAAGCTGACTTTGTGGCCATCAAGATGGGGGATGTCAACGGCAACGCTTCAACAGTAAATGGAATAGCAGCTGCTGAAATTCGCAGCAACCGCCACTTGTTGTTGACTGCCGAAGAACAAGCCATGAAAGTGGATGGCAGCTACGAAGTAACCATTCGCGCCAAAGACTTGCCAAACATCCAGGGATACCAGTTTACGCTCACTTATGCGCAAAACCTGGTAGAGTTGGAAGGCATCGAATACGGTGTAGCCAAGGCCGACAACTTTGGCATCTTCAAAGATAAAGGAGCAATCACTACCAGCTGGAACCTGAACTCCGGGGTGAGTGCAGCGGGCAACGAGGTGTTGTTTACCCTGAAATTGAAGGCTAAAGCCAATACCAAACTCAGCGAAGTACTCAACATCAGCAGCAGACTGACACCTGCTGAAGCTTACGACAAAGAGAATGAAAGCATTGGTGTAAAACTGTCCTTTGGTGCGATTACAAGCCAGGATTTCGCAGTACTGCGTCAGAATAAGCCCAACCCGTTCAGTGAAGAAACCTCAATCGGTTTCTACCTGCCAAAAGCGACCAAAGGAATCCTGAGCATCCGCGATTCCAAAGGAAGTTTGATCTACCGCGTCGATGGAACGTACAGCAAAGGCGAAAACAAAATTGTACTGAAACAAGCAGAATTGAGGGCCAGTGGAGTCTTGTACTACACCCTCGAAACTGCGGATTTTGTTGATACCAAAAAGATGATTTTGTTGAATCTTTAAATACACTGAAATGTCGATTTTTTCAAAAAATGCAATCATCCCATATTTATCGATTGGGATGATGCTTTTTTTGTTTCCTGTAAAAAAGAGGAAGATGAACCACTGCCCGCCTGTACCGATGTACAATGGGAATATGGAGGCGTAGACGGACCTGATGAATGGGCAAAACTCTGTATTGATTACACCCCTTGTGGTGGATCAATGCAATCGCCAATTGATTTGAAGGGTGCTGTAAATGATCAGGCCTTGACTGCTATTGCACAGACCTACTTGAGCACTTCAACTCATATCGTCAACAATGGCCACACGCTACAGTACAATTGTGATGCAGGAAGCAGCTTGTCTCTAGCTGGTGATAGCTATCAGTTGCTACAATTCCATACCCATACCCACAGCGAGCATACACTCAATGGTGTTAAATTGCCAATGGAAATGCATTTTGTACACAAAAACAGTGCAACAGGTAAATTGGCCGTGATTGGTGTTTTTGTAAAAGCAGGAGTTGAAAATGCTACCTTAAAGAAAATAGCCAGTAAGCTGCCGACCGCCAAAAATGGTACTTTTGATGATGCTACACTTACATTTTCGGCCAGCAATTTTATGCCCGTCAACCAAAGCTATTTTACTTACTCAGGATCACTTACTACTCCACCTTGTTCGGAAACGGTAACCTGGATGGTAATGGAGCAGGCCATCGAAGCCTCTGCTGATCAAATCAAATCTTTCGAGACGATTGAGAAAGTCAATGCCAGGCCAATTCAACCGCTTGGCAGCAGAACAATTCGATACCGGAAAGGGTAGTTTTTTTCTGAAAATACAATAACCAATAGTCCTGCATATGTTGTTGCGAAGTTTGAATACTTCAGTAACATCATGTGCGGGACTTTCTTTTTAGGTGTGAGCGGTACTAAAGCGTGAAATAAAAATTCAGCTGGTAAGCAAAATTCTTCTTGACTTCGGGCAATCGATAGGGCCCCCAACGCATGAATCCACCCACTCCGGCACTCAATTTGGTGGCTTTGAAGATGGGCAACATCAGCAGGTTTCGCAAGTAAAGTCCGGTTTCGTAATACCCCTGATTGAGGGTTTTAAAGTTGATTTCCTGATGGGTCTCCCGATTGGAAAGGTCTCCCCAGGCGATGTTTTGCGCAATGGCGAATTCTGGACGCGTGTATTTGGATTTTACTTTGAGCAACAGTTTGCCAAAATTGTGTTCGAAGAAAAAGTAAGCAAAGCGATCTCCAGCAAACTCATACAAACCCATGGTTTGAAAAACGTGGTAACTGAAGATCGGAGAGCCACCTTCCCGGCGTACTCCCGGTGCATTAAACAGGTAAGGATACGGAACATTTCCGAAGGTCATTCCGCCCATTAATCGGTAAACGCTGCGGCCAATGGATTTGGAGGTGTTTTGACCTTCCATGCTCAAAATCAAGCGGGTATAATTGATTGGCTCAATTCCGCCGCTGATTTTGCCCTGGGCCACTTGCAGGTCAAACACTGGATATGTAAAGTAATAAATCGTTTCGGTGATGCCGTCTTTGTGCAACCATTCTTTGGGTGCAAAACGAATGCTCAAGCCCACTTCTTCCTGGCGGAAAGTGCCACTTGAAATGCTTTCCCCCTGTACAAAAGAGTAAGGATAAGTGGTTTGTCGGGTTTCTCTTTTCCAGTAAGGACTGAATTGAAGATGGGCACTGGGCCGATAAAACAACTCTGCCCGAAAGGTTTCCACACTGTCCATGCGGTAGCGAATCCAGTTGCGGGGTACAATCCGACCAAGCAGAGGGGTGTTGTCCGACAAAATATTGGTTGTGCCGGGTTCACTCAGGTCGCGGCGATAAGACAGACGCAGGCGCAAATCTTTTTGTTTGCTCAGCAAGAACTCACTGCGCAGGCCGTATTTCCATGCTTCATCTTTGATGCCATAGGCAACGTAACCTCGGAGTTGCAACCAGGACAGGTTTTTGAAATTGGTGCGCAAGCCCATGCCCAGGCGGTATCCTTCGTATCCATTCAAGCCAATGACGTCCCGCAACGGGATTTCAAGCTGACCTCCGATCGGCAACATGCCCGTATAATAAGACCTGGCGCCACCACCAACTACTTTGAAAAAAGTCTTGGGGCCTTTCAGCTCTGGCAAGGAATCCCACAAGGTATAAGAATTTTGCTCTCGGGTAGACAAGGAGTCCATGCGCAGCGCTTTCCATTCTTCTTCGCTCAAATTTCGGGCATTGGCGTCTTGCTCCCGAGTTGCGTAATTAAAGATGTTGCCGGGAATGTCTTCGTTGACTTTAGGGGATTTGACCTGGGTGCGGTTGCGGATCTGTAAGTCAAAAGTGCTGCCTTCGTTGCCAACGGGCAAGCTCAGTTCGGTTTGCAGGATTTCAGGAAACCAAAACTTGCCGGTATGGCGGTATTGCTGTTGAACCCTGAATTTTACGGCAATGCTGGTATCGGCAGGACTCGCAATTACGTTTTCCATGGCAAATCCATCGGAGTTGATGTGCAAAACGCCCTTTAATCCATCAAAATTTTTGCCTTTCAGTGGTTGGTAAAAAATCACGAACGTACTGTCTTCGCCCCGGATGATGGTATCTTGAAGTTGAAAATCATAGCGATTGAAAGTGCCTTCGCTGATGGGGTTGACAAAGTTAAGATTGGCAGCAGTCAACACCATTACTTCTTTATAAAAACCAAAAGGTTGGAAGTCGCTGGTGGCAAATCCCATCGAAAAATCACCAGGCAAGGAAGACTTGCTGGCCATGATGCGTTCTTTGTTTTGGGCTGGAGATTTGTGGTAAACCTCCACTACAGATTCTTTAACCCACAAGTACATCTTATGGAGCAAGGCATCACTGATTACCGAGTCGCGCCGAATGGCTTCTGGCGAGCGCTTTTTGGGTTTGTCTTCTTTGGTGCTGTCCTTGTCTTTTTTGAGCGATTCTTTAAACTTTTGGAAATTTCCAACCGTAAAAGAAGACTTGTTGTAAGAAACATATTGGTAGGAAGAATACTGTTCAGGGTTGTTCTGTGGGCGATTGGCCAATACTTTGCGGATGATGCCCCAGGCGGGGTTTTCTTTGGGCCGAATGGTCACTTCGGGCAGACTAAGGATGTCTTCTTTTAATAAAATAGACAAAAAAGAACCGGCACTTTTGAGCGGAACTTCTTTGGTATGATAGCCGACATAACTGATCACCAGTATTGCTGTACTGGGCGCGCTGATGGTGAAATTGCCATCTAGGTCGGTGGTCGTTCCTTGTGGAAGTCCCTTGATGCCCACACTTACAAAGGCCAGCGGTTCCTGAGTAGACTCATCCTGGATTTTGCCAAGATAGCTTTTGTTCTGTCCTTGTAAGACGCTGTATGTCAAGAATAAAAGGGCAAAAGCAATGATCCGGGAAACATACTTTTGCAGTGAAAAAAAATTCAACTCCAAACTCATTTTCAATTTTTTAGATCCAATTCGGTGCATTGTGAGCAGCATCATAAAGCTGAACACAAAGGGGTGACTTGGATTAATACGCTTAAAAACTAAAATTGGTTGTCTAAGTTCAATTTAAATTGTTGTTCGAGTTGGAAAAGGAGATAGGAAAGGTACTGATCTTCGGCCAATTGCCGGTTGATACGCCAAACATTGTCTTTGATTTGGGGAAATTCAAGACTACGGCGAATCGGCATGCGATTGAAATAATTTTTTTGATGAATGCCCTTTGGGGGTACTTCTTTGTGTTCACTCACTTTTAATTCGGCAAGCAAAGTTTCTTTGCGTTGTGGATTGTGCCATTTTTGAATTCCGGCTTCGCCTGCAAAAAACAACTGTACACCTGGGCCATTTATTTTTAGGATCAGGCCAATCAACCGATCGCCAGCTTGGGGAATGAAATTGCCTAGATCGGCTTTTTCTACTAAAAGGTATTGTTCGGCAGATTTAGAGTCTTCCGGGGGGTGATTGTACAAGGATTCTCTAAACCAAATTTCGGTATATGTGAATTCAAATTCCTTTTCTGCACAAACTGAAAAGTAAACCGGGCGCATTTTTTCGCATGCTTCACCATAAATGCTCAGAAAAACGGTATTGGCAGAAGGATTGGCCTGTTGATTGACTTCAACTTTCAAGCGAAAGAATTTTTCCTCCCATTGGTCTACTTCGCTGATTTGATCTTCGGCAGTACCCGTTCCCAATACTGTCAAACATAAGTGCTGCTCCAGGTCTTCTACTTCAAGCACCAATTGTTCGACTTTGTTGCGAATATCGATAAGCCCTGCTTTGCGGAATTCAGCTTGGGCGGAATAAACAGGGTCTTTGCTTTCTTCTTCTTTGCTTGGGCTTTCTTCTAAATTGTCGAGTTCTTGTAGCAACAAAGTGAAAAGATGACCCTCCTTGAACACATTGGCAGATGCCCGCAACACCGATGCTTGATCGGCAGCATCCTGGAGGTTGAATTCATCCAGTAATTCTTCCAGTGGGGTAGGCTCTGGCTCCACTTCTACTTTGACTTTGCCTTTGGCCACTTTTACCACAACATTCAACTTGTCGGTGGGGTCATGCAGATTGAGTTGATTGGCTAGAGGCAAGGCAATCAGCTCCCGGATGGCCCGTTGCAATTGGCGGCCACCATATTTGGGATGAAAACCTTCTTCGGCCAGCAATTCCAGGGCATTTTCCTGAATGCTCAGTTCCAGTTTGCGGTAGCGCATCCCATCACGCGTTTTGAACTGTTCAATTTCCCGATTGACAATGGCCCGAATTAGGGTTTTATCTAGAGATTGAAAAGCGATGATTTGATCAATCCGATTCACCAGCTCAGGTCGGAAGTACCTTTTGATCGCTTCTTGATAGAGTTCCTGGGTGGGACGATTCGCATTGCCAAATCCTGGCCTTGGTCTCGTAGAATCGGCACCTAGGTTGGTGGTCATGATGATGATGGCACTACAAAAATCAGCAACCCGCCCGCGGTTGTCGGTCAGTCGGCCTTCACCCAGCAGTTGTAGTAGCAGGTCAAAGAAATTGGAATGTGCTTTTTCTATTTCATCAAAAAGCAATACGGAGAAAGGCTGTTTGCGAATGGCCGAGGTCAGCAAGCCTTCTGTACTGCCTGCGCCTGCTAACCGCAACAAGGCACCAGGAGTGCCGTATTCACTCATGTCAAAACGCACCATTCGGTCTTTGTCGCCAAACATGAATCCCGTCAATACCTTGGCCAATTCGGTTTTACCCACTCCGGTTGGCCCCGCAAACAAGAAAGAGGCAATGGGCTTGCCAGTTCGGGAAAGGGCTGTTTTGATGGCAACCAATGCGTCGACTACTGCATTTACGGCCATTTCTTGTCCAAACACCTGTTGGTAAAAATGACTTTTAACTTGACCCGGGATCAATGAAATGGCCGGATCAACGATCATAGGTGGCATCCCACTTTCGGCACAAAAATAGCGAATAACCTCGTTGCGATCGATGATTGAAAAATCCTGGGGACTGTTTTCGGTCTTCCCCATGCGTAAGGCCATTCCTTCCAAAAAGCGAATGGGTTTGCCGGGCATCCCAGCATACGGCATAAAACGACGGTGCAAGCGGATGACTTCATTCACGGCTTCTTCGGAAATCAAAATACCGGCTTGATCGGCGAGTGCTTTTACCTTCTCAAGGATAATTTGTTCCAGTTGCTCTTCCCGGGGTTCGCTGAGGTGCAACACCTGAAAATAGGCAGGGTAGCCCGGTGCATTCAATTCAATGCGCGCGAATTGATCTTCGGTACATTCTGAAATCATCCGAATTTGGCCCTGACTGAGGTAGGGGGTGAAAAATTCGGCGATACTGGCTTCATTGCCTTGGTACTGGCCTACCTCAAACAAATCCATCAGGTTGCGGATGTACAAAATATGCGGGGTGTTGGCGATTTCTTTGAGTAATTCTGAAAGGTTGAATTCCCAACCGCGATCTTGTGAAAGTTCTTTGATGAGGGTAGAAGCTGTTGTTTCCCAGACGATGAATTCATCAGGATTGTGGAGCTGCAACTGGCGGGCTGCCTCCCAGACAATGGCTGTTTTGCCCACCCCGGATGGACCAATGATCAACAAGTTATTGGGATATCCACCCCGTAAAATGCGCAGGACTTGTTGCAGTTCCTTCTCACAACCGTAGCTTTCCTGGCGGGTAATGTTGAGTTTGCTGGCGACTTTATCCAGCCAGATAAATTTTCCCAACTCCTTTGCAGGGCGTTTTTCACCTGGATCAAGTATTTCCAGTTTAATTTCTTCCTGAATTAATTCTGCACCCTTGTGCCATATGGTTGAAATAATGTCCTGGATTGAAAAAAGACGGCCTTGTCTCCTGAAATCAATCCGTACCAATTCCCGGAGATTTTCATCCAAATCTTCTTGCAAGGTTGCAGAAGTCTCTAAACCTAAGGCTGGTAAAATAGCACGCCAGGTCTTTTCTTGTTCTTCAAAAAAATAATCGAAACTCAAGTTAAAGGCAGGTGAACCGGGGCTGCTGGCTCCAGTTGGAAATTCTACATCCAGACTAGCTTTGTGAAAAGTACTGGATCGCAAAAGATCCATTAGTGGAAGCAAGGGTGTTTGGTTGTACAATTGCTCTTGGAGCGCTGCCTGGTACTCGGAGGCTACTTCCTTTAAGGTCTTTCCCAAACGAAATGCCTGTACGTCCGTCATCGGATTCAGCAAGGCGAGATTGTTACTGAAGTGCAGGCGAAAAGCGAAAAAAGGAATCGTGATGGGAAGTGACATGAGGTTATGGGTTATGGGCCCCCTTGCAGGCGCCCCAACGATATCAGGGCGCCTGAAAGGGGCGCTACAACTAGATTACTTCGGATTTGCCAGGAACAGCGATGGGGTAAAAACCATCTTTGTC
>NZ_JBBAKG010000032.1:60208-69708 GCF_040403615.1 Haliscomenobacter sp.
ACTAGATTACTTCGGATTTGCCAGGAACAGCGATGGGGTAAAAACCATCTTTGTCAGGAAGAACCTTTGGCATGGCGTTCCAATCCAATTTTTCCGGAAACAAGCTGACGTTGGAATTGAGGGCTTTTTCCCATTCGATTACTTGACCAGAGTAGGTCGACATGCGGCCCATAATGGCAGTAAGTGTTGATTTTGCACCGTTTTCAGCATCGGCGTATTTGTATTCGCCTTTGGCAATCGCTTCAAAAAGCATGTCGTGCTCCACCTGGTAAGGGTTTGGATCATCTTTGCCATTGTGGCGGAGGATGTTCTTGCCGGTTTTGTCAATCAGCAAACCTGGCTTTGGAGCGCGTCCATTGGTGCCTACAAATGCCTCGGTTACCTTATCTGGTGTGCCGGGCATATGGCGGCACTGGCTGCTGATGATGGTACCATCTGCATATTCGAATTCAACAGCATGGTGGTCAAAGATTTCACCATATTCCTTGCCAGTGCGTACCTGGCGGCCACCCATACCAGAAGCTTTGATGGGGTATCCTTTTTTCACCCAGTTGGCCACGTCGATGTTGTGGATGTGTTGCTCTACGATGTGGTCACCACACAACCAGTTGAAGTAGTACCAGTTGCGCATTTGGTACTCCATTTCGGTTTGTTTCTCCTGGCGTTTGTTTACCCAAACTCCGGCATTGTTCCAGTATACATTGCCCGAAACGATGTCGCCAATGGCTCCTGCGTGGATTTTTTCCACCCAGTTTTGGTACATGATTTCGTAGTGGCGCTGTAGTCCTACTACTACGTTCAGTTTTTTCTGCTTGGCAATTTCGGCAGCAGCCAAAACTTTGCGGATGCCGGGGCCGTCGGTGGCGACTGGCTTTTCCATAAAAATTTGCTTGCCGGCTGCTACTGCAGCAGTGAAATGGTCGGGACGAAATCCAGGAGGAGTAGCCAGGATGACCACGTCACAAAGGGGCAATACCTTTTTATAGGCATCCAAACCTACAAACTGGTGGTCTTTGGGTACATCCAGTCTGGACATTTTCAGATTGGCCTGCATTTCTTTTTCAATCTGCTTGTAGCTGTTGTCCAGGCGATCGGCAAATGCATCGGCCATGGCCACCAACTTCACATTTTGAGTAGTAGAAAGTGCTTGTACCGCTGCTCCTGTACCGCGGCCACCGCAACCAATCAATCCAATTTTGATGGCATCAGCAGTACCGTTGAAACCCTTGGCGGCAATGAGTTCAGGTATCAAGAGAAGGCCCCCAGTGACCGCTGCAGATGTTTTTACAAAACTCCGGCGATCGAAATTTGTCTTTTTGTTTTTTGTGCTCATATGATGTAGCGATTGATGTTTGTTTAGGTAAAGTTAACTAAAGATTCAACCTAATCTACAATAGCCGCTTGAAAATAAGCTTCAATTTCTGTGGTAGAAGGTTGTTTGATAGGACGGACAACCCGAAATCCTAAAAAAGAAGAATCGGTATTCCACCAACGGCTTCTCGGAATTTGAGGATCGCGTTTTTGCCAGGTGGGCAGCGATTTGATCCTTTTGGCGCAATTGCAATCTTCGGGATTGTCGTCAAAAGAGCCGCCTTTTACCGTGCGAGAGTGCTTGGCATTGGGTTTGTACCAGGGATTATTGGGATTGGCGCTGGTTTGAGCAAAGTAATCGTCGATGTAGTTGTCAGAAGTCCATTCCGATACATTGCCCAGCATGTCGAAAAGTCCCCAGGCATTGGGTTTTTTCTTGCTGGTAGGGTGGTATTTTTCGGTGCTGTTGTCGTAGTACCAGGCGTAATCTCCCAGGTTGGTTTCGGTCACGTTAGCAGGCAATGGCCCACTGGAACCTGCCCGACAAGCATATTCCCATTCCGCTTCGGTGGGTAAGCGATAAAATTGTCCGGTTTTTTGATACAACCAATAACAAAACCTCAGCGCTCCCTGCTGAGTCATGGCTACTGCCGGAACCCCATCCAGCGTACCCATGCCCCAGGTGTAATCCATGTACTGCGGCGTAGGTCGGGTGATGGCATCTGCGCTGTATATTCCATCTTTCCAGTTGCTGCTGTTGTTGTCGTTTTTGCGGTACTGAAACTGGATGAATTCATCATAGGTCACTTCTTTGGTCCCGATCCAAAAGGCATCCAATTGAATGTTCAGGCTTTTGCCATCAGGTGATTGCATGGCCAATTGCCCCGCTGGAATAAACGAGAGGCTGAAATCGGTTTTTCCTCCGGGGATGCTCACTTTGTTTGATTCGCCAGGGATTTGTGCATTTAATGCAGAAAACAAGAATATAGCCGCAGCAACAAGGAAATATTTTTTCATGTGGAGTAAGGATAGTATTTACTGTAGATAAAAGTTTGAATGAGGTGCTAAAATTGGATAAAAAACACAAAATAACCTTATATGCCAAAGGTTATTTTTTTGTGCTTCGCAAAATTCTCTGCAATTTCCTTAACGACTTTCCAATTTTTTGGCGTTAATGCGTTAGTAATGCTGAAATCATGCTTCATAAATTTATTTTGCTAATATTGCAAGGAATTTGATCTTTTAGCCATCATGAACAAAATCTTTACCTTTCTCTTGATAGTTGCAGTAAGCGGGCTTACCCAACTGAAGGCCCAATCTGGAAACAACAAGGATTTTTTCGATCCACAGTCTATCCAGGAACTTCAACTTACCTTCAAATCCGACAACTGGCGCTTCCTGATGGATTCAATGCGCTACAATGGAGACGGACTCCTTAAGGCAGATTTGAAAATAAATGGAACTGTGCTTGGACAGGTTGGGGTTCGCATCCGAGAAAGCGGAGGTTTTCAGCCAGGAAACCAACGCAATAATTTACATATCCAATTGGATTATGTCTCCGGCAGCCAGCAATTGCAAGGTTACCGAACCATCCGTTTATCAAGTGCATTGCGGGATCCAAGTTTGGTGCGGGAAATATTGTCTACCGAGATTGCCCGCAAATTTATGCCTGCGCCCAAAGCCAATTACGCCAATTTGACCGTGAATGGAAAATATTACGGTTTGATGGTCAATATGGAACCTTTCGAAGCGCCTTTTTTTGAACGGTATTTTCAGGCCAGCAATGGTACATTTTATTATTGTCCAGCAATGCGCAAGGATTCGGTGGTCAAAGCTGGATGTTTGAATGGTGGATTTGGGACTCTGCAACTGGAAAAAACCGAATCCTGTTATGCGGACAATTTTCAAGTTGTACAAGGCAATGGATACCGCGAACTGTTGGAGTTTTCGAAGGTGCTGAACCAAAATTCTGCTCAAATTGAATCGGTTTTGGATGTAGACCGCACGTTGTGGATGTTGGCTTTCAATAATGTGTTGGTGAATTTATACAGTTACAGTGGTGGCAAAAGTACGGGTTACTACTTTTACAAAGACGCCGATGGCCGTTTTACTCCACTGGTCGGGGATTTCAATTTTACTTTTGGTTCTTATAAAAACACGGGCAAAGGTTCTGATCTCACTTTGCTGCAATTGCAACAAATGGATCCGTTGCTCAACGCAGACAATACGCTGAAGCCCTTGTTGAACAAGCTGTTGTCCAATGAACTTTATGCTAAAGTTTATTTGTCTCATTTGCGTTTGATTTTGTTTTCAGAATTGCTGACCGGAGCTTACGAAACCCGAGCCAAGCAATTGCAAGAAATGATCAAACCTGCCTTGGCGGTGGATGCCAATAAGGCGTATTCCAATACAGATTTTGACCGCAGTTTGATTGCTACCATTGGTCGAGTTACTCAAATACCCGGCATTGTAGAATTGATGAACGAGCGTGTACGCAACCTCAAGCGCCATGCTACCCTGGCGGTATTGCCGCCAGCAGTGACCGAGGTCAAAGTCAAACACCGCGACAAGTATGCCGCAGCCGCTCTGGATGAATTTCAAATCAGCATCAAGATCACGGAATTTGCCAGCAAAGTGAAGGTTTTTTACCGCCACAATAACCGCGATGCCTTCAAAGCGGTAGCCATGAATGACGATGGTCAGCACAATGACGAAAAGGCCAACGACGCAACATATGGCGTTAGCATCAAGGCTGGTGCAGGCAACAATCGCATTGAGTACTACATTCAGGCTGAGAACATTAAAGCCATTTCTTATTCTCCCGAACGCTATATGTTCGAGCGGCATGCCGCTACACTGGAAGAAATCAACAAATAATATGAAGTACATTTCTACCTTGATTGTCCTGATCGCTTTGATGCCCCTTTTCATGCAGGCGCAAGACATCTATGATCCAAAAAAGCTGACGGAAATCAAAATTTACTTCAAAAATCCAAAATGGAAGGCCACAATGGATTCTTTGAAGGATTCCAAGTTAGAACTGCGTTTGGCTGCTGATATGGTTTTAAATGGGGTGAAATACCCAGGAGTTGGCGTACGGTACAAAGGCAATAGCTCTTATGCCAATGTGCGCAAGAGTGGCCAGATCAAATTGCCACTCAACATTAAAGTCAATTTTACGGATAAAGCCAAAAAGCTGCCAGGTGGATATACGACTTTGAAGCTTTCCAACGGGTTTAGAGATCCAAGTTTCATCCGGGAAATATTGGCTTACGAGATGGCCCGCAATTACATGCCTGCTCCGAAAGCCAATTTTGCCAAGGTATACGTCAATGATGAATTATTGGGGGTATACACCAATACCGAATCGATCGAAGGGGTATTTTTGGATCGCTTCTTTGGTGACCACGATGGTTCAACCATCAAAGCGGATCCCAATTGGGCCATGTCCAAACCGCCCAAATGCCCGGAGAGTGACAAGTGTTCACTCAATTATTTGGGAGAAGACACCCTGTGTTACAAGTATTTGTACGAATTCAATTCGCCACAAGCCGCTCAGGGTTTAATCAAATTGACCCGCACCCTGGAGCGTTCTGCCAATGATGTACCCAAGCTGATGGATGTGGATCAAGCCCTGTGGCTCTTGGCCTTCAACAATGTAATGCTCAATTTAGACAGTTACATCGGGGCATTTTCGCAGAATTATTACCTCTATCAGGATTCCATTGGCAGTTTTCATCCGCTGATCTGGGATTTGAACCTGGCATTTGGCGGATTTCGCTTAATGGGTGGCGCCAAACGCCTGACCAATGATGAGATGAAAAACTTGCACCTCTTCGTGCATTACAAGGAATTGAATGAAAAGCGCCCCTTGGTGATCAAACTTTTGGCCAATAATCTTTACCGCAAAATGTACCTGGCGCATTGTCGCACCATTTACCGGGATTACCTCGAAAGTGGATTGTACCTCCAGCGGGCCAAAGAATGGCAAGCTTTTATCGCCCCACACGTGAAGGAAGACAAGTACAAATTGTACCCGGAAAAAGCTTTTGCCGCCTCTCTAACCGAATCGGTAGATGCCAGTGGCGAGGTAGTTCCTGGAATTCAACCCTTGATGGACGGACGCCGCGATGTGCTGAAAGCTGTTCCTTATCTTTTTGTGGAAGAAGCCAGCATTGCCAAAGTTCAACACCAGAAAACCGGCACTAAAGTCAAGATTTCCATCCAGGCTACTGGAGCCCAACAGGTTTGGGTCTTCTGGCGCAAAGGAGGGGTAGGCGTGTTCAGAGAACAGGCCGCCAACAAGATTGCTGAAGGCCAATACGAACTGGATCTGGATGCGGGCATTCAGTATTATGTGGTAGCCGAAGCGGATCGCTCCGTGGCCATTTCACCGGTTAAGGCAGGAATGGAATTGTACAAAGTGTTGTAAATAAATGGATCGTCACCTGAATAGATTTGGGTGACGATCTATTGTTGAGTACCTTTTGCCATCGCTTCCCCTGCAATCCATCCGCCCGTCCAGGCGGCCTGAAAATTAAACCCTCCGGTGATGGCATCGATGTTGAGCACCTCGCCAGCAAAGAACAACCCCGGAAAAAGCTTGCTGCCGAACGTTTTAAAGTCCACCTCTTTCAAATCTACGCCGCCAGCGGTGACAAATTCTTCTTTAAACGTACTTTTCCCATTTACTTGGAAACGCCCTTGGGTCAATTCTTCGGCCAGGGTTTGAATTTCTTTTTTGCTCAAATCTGCCCAGCGTTTGTCGTCGCGAATTTCTGCGGCGGCAACTAGGCGTTTCCACAGGCGAATGGGCAAGCCAAATTGGGTATTGGCGCTAACCATTTTTCGTCCATCTTCTTGCTTGAGCGCTTCCAGATTCTGGCGGGTATCCTCCAGTTTTGCCATGATCCAATTGATGCGGATGGCAAATTTGTACTGCATCTCTGCCAGCTCGCGCGCACCCCAGGCCGACAATTTGAGGATGGCTGGACCACTCATGCCCCAATGGGTAATCAGCAAAGGGCCAGTGCTGCTGAGTTTGCTGGCTTCCACTTTGACTTCGGCTAGTGGAACGGATATCCCCAAAAGATCCGTCAAACGGGGATCTTTGATGTTAAACGTAAATAGAGATGGGACAGGCTCAATGATGGTATGACCGAGTTTGGCCAATATTTGCCACATGCTGGGCGAACTTCCCGAGGCAATCATCACTTGTTGGGCAAAAAGCTTTTGTTGAGCCGTTTCGATGATCCAATTGGGATTGCTTGCGCTGGGGGCATGCAGGGCCTTCAGCGCAGTGTTGGTGTATAAATTCACCCCTGCTTTGCGGGCTGCTGCCCAGAGGCAGTCCACAATGGTTTGGGAATCATCGCTGACGGGGAACATGCGTCCATCGGCTTCGATTTTGGTTTTTACCCCTCGTTTTTCAAACCATTCGATGGTATCTCCGCAAGCAAATCGGTTGAATGGACCCATTAACTCTTTTTCTCCCCGGGGATAAAATTTGCTCAGTTCGCGAGGTACAAAGCAGGCATGGGTAAGGTTGCAACGGCCACCACCCGATACTTTGACTTTGCCCAGTACGTCTTTGCTTTTCTCTAAAATGATGACTTGTGCATCGGAATTGCACTCGGCTGCCCGAATGGCAGCAAAGAAGCCGGCAGCTCCGCCGCCGATGATGAGGATGTTGAGTTTATTCATGCTGATGCAAAAGAAAGAAAGATCTGGTAAAATTTACGACGAAAATTTCGTTGTAAATCAAAATTAAAGTTGACAGGACGAAAATTTAGTTATACATTTGCCCTATGAAGAAATTGAACGAAAAAGAAGAACAGATTATGCAGATCATTTGGCGGATGGGCAAAGCCTTTGTCCGCGAGATCATGGATGAACTTGACGATCCGCAGCTTCCAGTGACCACCATTTCTTCATTGGTGCGCAAACTGGAAGCAGAAGGCTGGCTGGATCACGATTCTTTTGGCAAAACCCACCGGTATTACCCCTTGATCAGCATGGAAGCTTACCGCAAAGCCACCATGTCCCAGATGAAAGAAAACTACTTTGCTGGCTCAGCCACCGAATTGTTGAGTTATTTCCTGCGCGAAGAAAATACCGACTTGTCAGAAATTGAACGCCTGTTGGAAGAGATCAAAAAATCAGAATCGAAGTAACATTTCGATCAAAAGCAATTGCAGATGAATTTCATTGCACCTTCATTTTTTACGCTATTGTACGCAGGTTTGTGCTTGTTGGCCTTTGGTTGGGTGTACGAGCGCTGGATGCACCGGGAATCGTTTTACCAGGCCAATCGTTTTTATTTGTTGCTAACCCCATTTTTGGCGGTGTTGATCCCGCATCTCCAGTTTGAAGTCGTACTTGAGCCTGATCCTGGCGCGGCAGTAATGCTTTTGGAGCAAAGCCAGCAGCTTCCTTCGGAGTTGTTGCGCTTGTTGTTTCCGCAACCCAGTGCAAATTTGCTGTCCTGGGGCACCTTGCTGCTCATGATGTATCTGACAGGTGCAGGATTGGTTGTAGCACGAAGCCTCTGGAATTTTTCCAAAATCTGGTACTGGATCAAGCACGGAAAAATAACCCCGATGGGCAACTGGCGCCTGGTTCAACAAGCGCGAATCCCTGAAGCTGCTTCTTTTTTCAACTACGTATTTTGGAATAACAATCAACCCATTCCGAGTATGGTCTTACAACACGAACTCATCCACGTGCAGCAAGGCCACAGTTGGGACGTCGTTTTGATGGAAATCTGGATTGCCCTCCATTGGTTCAATCCCTACATCTACCGCTTGCGCCAGCGCTTGCAAGAAACCCACGAATTTATTGCCGATGCGGGTGTCATTGAGGCCCAAGGCTCAAAATACAACTATGCCTGTCTTTTGGCTTCACAAAAACAAAAACTAGAACAAATGCCTTACAACACTTTTGCGGCTCAATTGAGTGCGCGCCTGCGGCGCATGACCCAAAACAGCTCTCCCCAGTGGAAAGCGATTCAATACGCCCTCTGCTTGCCATTGGTATTGAGTTTGGGGATGTTTTTCTCGGTCAATTTCTTGCAGGCTTTGCCTTCGCCGCTGAGCAACCAAAGCATTGGACAAGTAGTCAAGGAAATGGAGCAGGCGCCGGTATTGATTGCCGAAAGTCAACGAACTGCGCAAGCGGATTCGAAAACAACTGTTCGCATGGAAATGATCAATCCGTCCGAATTCGCCCGGGATACCACGCCAAAAACTATAACGGTTACGGTAGATGGGAGCAATAAGGACGGCCTCAAAATTAAAGGAGCCAGCACCAAAGTACTGGTCGTCGTGGACGGCGTTAAAATTGGCCCGATGGGTGAAGAAGGATCTGGACCACTCTCCAAAATCAATCCTTCCGACATACTAACCGTCAATGTCTCCAAAGATGGATCGGCTGTAGCCAAATACGGTGAAGAAGCCTGTGAAGGGGTCATCGAGATCATCACCAAGGCAAACAAGAACCTTCCAGAGACAACGGTTAACATCAATACCAACGTCAACACGAATGTCAACTCAGAAATCAAGGTCAACGTCACCACTGATTCAAAAGTTGAAGAAAAAACCACCGTTACTTTCTCCAGTGGTGAAGGAGAAAAGGTTCAAATAAGCCAAAGCAATTTGGGAGGCACTCCGCTGATCATCAAGAACGGAAAAATCCTGGGCCGCATGAACTTCGAGAAATCTGGTAAACCTCTCAAAAACCTGAATCCCAAATACATCAAGTCTATTAATGTCATCAAAGGCAAAGCCGCGATTGAAAAATACGGAAAAGACGCCGAAGATGGAGCGATTGAAATAGAAATCAAGCGACATTAAAGCTATCTTGTGTGCCGAAATGAATTCCTTTTCTTTCGGCACACAATTTGGTGTTATGTTCTACAAGGTATTGATAAATAGTTTTTTGTGTTTTGTGCTTTGCACTTCTGCTTTTACCCAAAACCAATCTCCCCGCGAAGCAGCCCTCTGTTTTTACAACTGGTACCTGCAAGCCATCAAAGGGCCCGCAAACGCGCATACGGCCGTTGTAAAAAAAGCCCCCAATGGCGAAACGGTGCTGGATTGCGCGCAATATTTTCAAAACCTGGATACCTTGGGTTGCATTGCGGATTCGTTCAAGTTGTCTGAAAAAATGCGCTTCCAGTCTTGTCAGGATTA
>NZ_JBBAKG010000033.1:0-11819 GCF_040403615.1 Haliscomenobacter sp.
TTCATTGGAGGCATCATCGTCTTCATCAGTTTTTTGTTTCCGACCCATACCCGATTCAAGTACAGCTATGAACAGGGTCAAATTTGGAATTACGAAGACCTGGTAGCCCCATTTAATTTTTCCATCAAAAAGCCTGAAAAGGCACTCAATGCCGAGATCAAAGCCCTCGTTGCAGATTTTTCGCCATTCTACCGCATCAACGACAGTGTAGAAGTAATCAGCTTGCGCAAATTTGATGCGCGATTTACCCGGCAATTGAAAAACCTGGAAAAAGGACAGTTCAATGATGTACGGCGCAATCCCAATTTGTACCACAATTTTGGCGTCAAATACCTTCAAAATACTTACCTCCAGGGGGTAATCCAACTTGATCAAAATCACTTAGGCAAAAACAATAATTTTGTGATCCATGTTTTGGCCAGCAGTACTTTTCAAGAAAAAACCCTTTCCAATTTATTTACCATATTGACAGCCAAAGCAGCGATTTCCGATACCCTTCAAAAAAGTGGCCTGCCTGATGCTGATTTTCTTTATGCAATTCTTACTGAATGTGTTAGCCCCAATATTTTTTACGATAAAATAAACTCTGAATTAGCCCAGAATGAAATGTTGAGTAAGGTGGTCAAATTCAGTGGCATGGTGCGAAAAGGAGAATTAGTTGTCCCTCGTTTTGGCCTGGTCAGTGAAACCGTTCACCTCAAACTGGAAAGCCTGAAAGAGCATTACGAAAACGAGATTATTCAGCGCAGTTCCGGCATTTACCTCGGGTATTTTGTGTTAACGGGCTTGGTTGTAGGTCTGTTTGCTGGTTTTTTGTTTTTGTTTTGCCGTCCTTTGTTTGAAAACTGGTATGAACTGGTGTTCCTTTTTAGCTGGTTTCCCTTGTTTGCCTATTTGGTGTACATCATTACACGCATCGACGCCCTGAGCATATACATCATTCCATTTGGCATTGTACCGATCTTGGTCAAAACCTTTTACGACAAGTGGATGGCTTTGTTTACCCACTTGATGATCGTATTGTTGGCAACTTTCCTGTCTTCTTCTGGATTTGAATTTGCTTTTTTGCAACTATTGATTGGCGTAGTTATCTTGTTGACCAATGTGGATACCAGGGACTGGAACCAATACTTTTTTACCATTTTTTATATATTCATGGCCTACTGCCTGGGCTTTGTTGGCTTGAGTTTGGTGCAGCAAGGCCGTTTTCAGGGCATTGATTTGACGATGTTCAACTGGATTTTCCTGAGTACATTTTTGACGTTGCTGGCCAATCCTTTGATTCCCTTGCTGGAACGCCTGTTTGGGTTCACCTCCTCGATGGCACTTGCAGAATTGTCGGATCTGAACCGGCCACTCCTGCAACGATTGGCACTTCAAGCCCCAGGTACCCTTCAACATTCCTTGCAGGTAGCCAATCTTGCCGAGGCAGCAGCGCGTCGCATTGGAGCAAATCACCTGCTGGTACGCGTTGCCGCCTTGTATCACGACATCGGCAAAACAGTACAACCAGAGTACTTCATCGAAAACCAGGGCGGAACCAACCCACACAACCAATTGCCTTACCGAGAAAGTGCGCGTATCATCATCAACCATGTAGCTCAAGGGGTGGAGATTGCTAAGCAGTACCGTTTACCCAAAATTTTAATTGAATTTATTCTTACCCACCACGGTACTACTTTGGTGGAATATTTTTACCGAAAAGAAATTGCGCTAAATCCAGAAATAGAAGTGTCTGAAGCAGACTTCTCTTATCCTGGTCCCAAACCCCGCACTAAGGAAGAAAGCATTCTGATGCTGGCCGACTCCATAGAAGCCGCTGCCAAAGCTACCCTGAAAAATCCCTCGCCACAAGACATCAAGGCGCTGATCGAGCGCATCATTGCAGGCAAATTGAGTCATGCTCAATTGGAAGACTCTGCGTTGACTTTTAGCGATCTTGAAAAATGCAAAGGGGTTTTTCTTCAAATCCTGCGTTCAGTTTACCATTCAAGGATTGAATATCCGGTCGAAAAATAACATTCAATTGATCTTCAATAAGAATGGCAAAAAAATACTGGAATTTATTCACCTAGAATATTACCTTTGCGCCACATTTTTTACAGGGTATGGAACAGGTAATTTTTAAAGATCTGGGACGCATGTCCTATCAGGAGGCCTGGGACTTCCAAACGCAAGTTCACAGCGAGATTGTAGAGCGAAAACTTGCTTTACGCAATGGTTCCCTTCCCTTGTCTGAAAATACAGCTGGATTGCATTACCTGTTGTTTTGTGAACATCCGCCCGTATACACCCTGGGCAAAAGTGGTTCCTTGAGCAATCTATTGCTGGATGAAATTTCTTTACAAAAAGCTGGCTTTGAGTTTTTTAAAATCAACCGTGGGGGTGACATCACTTACCATGGGCCTGGCCAAATTGTAGGTTACCCCATTTTTGACCTGGACTGTTTTTTTACTGATGTCCACCGTTACGTACGGACTTTGGAGGAGGCGGTCATCCTCACCCTGGCAAATTATGGGCTAAAAGGAATGCGGGTTGAAAAATACACCGGGGTTTGGCTGGAAGCCACCGAGGCGAAACCCTTGCGCAAAATTTGCGCCATTGGGGTACACCTGAGCCGTTGGGTAACCATGCATGGATTTGCTTTCAACATCAATACCAATCTGGATCACTTTAAGCATATTATTCCCTGTGGAATCGTAGATGAAGATAAAGCAGTTACTTCCTTGGAACTAGAACTGGGGGAGGAACAAGACATCGAAGCAGTTAAGCAAAGCCTGAAGCAGCATTTTGCGCAGGTTTTTGGTTTTGAATTTGCGATGCCCGTAAACACCATGGAATGAAAAAAGACATTTTAATCCCCAAAGTAGAAGACCTGGCGATTGCCATTGTACCTGGTAGCGACGAAGACCTATGGGATGTGTATTTGCTGAATTTCAAACAAGCCCCACTAACTTGTGTCCTGGTCAACTCCAATGGCTATGGAGAAATTGAAGGAGAAAACGTAAAAACGACAACTTTAAGGCATTTTTTTGAAGAAATTCCCGGAGAATCCTGTACTTTGATCGAACCAATTCAGGATAAATTGTTCTCTTTGGCCAACGAATATTGGGTCAGCTTTGTGTACCAAGAATTGATGTACGACAAGAAGTACATTTTTGTGCACGGCAGTATATCCAAAGATCACTTTACCACCATCCCCTTTGTTGAAAAGAAAGGCGTGATGATTCGTTAGAAAAAGCATCTTACAAGTACCCCCTGTAAAACCGGTAAAAACAATACTTCCCATGCAAACCTTGGAACCCAAGCGTGTCTCCGAATCCCGATCAGTAATGACCGAAATGGTCATGCCCAATGATGCCAATCCAATGGGCAATTTGATGGGCGGAAATTTGTTGCGTTGGATGGACATTGTAAGTGCAATTTGCGCTGGAAAGCATTGTGAACGACATGTTGTAACTGCCTCTGTGGATCATGTGTCGTTTCAACGCCCTATCAAAGTTGGAGATGTGGTAACCCTGGAAGCGACCGTTACGCGCGCGTTTAACAGCTCGTTGGAAGTATATGTTGAGGTTTTTGCTGCCGATATCAAAGGGCAAAACGCCCGCCGCTGCAACCATGCCTATTACAGTTTCGTTGCGCTTGACGATTCCAATGGAAGTCCCATCCACATTCCTCCGCTTACTCCGCTCACTGAAATCGAACAGCAAAGGTACGATAGTGCGCCACGCCGCCGAGAACTTCGACTTATCCTTAGTGGAAGAATGAAACCAGAAGACGCAACCGATTTGAGGGAATATTTTAAACAAATTTCTACGAAATAAGCTTTATTTTAAAGTTCCATAGAACATTCCTAACAAATCTATAATCCCTGAATCTGTGTCAAATCGATACCACCTTAGTTTAGCATTCTATTGCTTACTGGCCATTTGGTCTTGTCAACCCAGTACACAATCCGAACCCTGGCAGGCCAGTATTGACCACAAACAAGCTCCTGCCGACCATTTCTATCTGCAAAGGGCCTATCCAGATGGTACCTTTTCAGAAAAAAGCTACAAGGCTGCCCTGGCCGAGGCCAGCGCGCAAATGAATTTAAGAGAAGGTCTTCCTCCTGGATTTAGCGAATTATGGAGCGCGAAAGGCCCTGGAAATATTGGAGCACGCGTCAATACCCTCGCGGTTCATCCTACCAATGAAAAAATCATTTATGCAGGGTTTTCCTGTGGCGGAGTGTACAAAACCAAAGATGGCGGACTTACCTGGTCGCCTATTTTTGACGATCGGGCTTACCTGGCGATCGGCGCAATTGCCATTGACCCCAGCAATCCTGAAATCGTTTATGTAGGTACCGGAGATCCCAACATTACTGGTTATCCTTTTTTGGGAGATGGATTGTACCGTTCCGTCAATGGCGGGCAAAGCTGGAGTAGAATTGGCTTGGCAGAAACCCGCATCATTTCCAAAATTGTCATCGATCCCAGCAATCCCCAGCGCATCCATGTAGGTACAATGGGTTTGCCTTTTGAACGCAACCGCCAACGCGGATTGTACAGTACCACAGATGGCGGACTCACCTGGAAACAAAGTCTATTCGTAAGCGAACAAGCGGGCATCATCGATCTGGTAATAGACCCCAAAAATCCCAGCACCCTGTACGCCGCCGCCTGGAACCGCATCCGCAACAATCGGGAATCCATGATCTCCGGCCCCGATGCCGCTATTTACAAAAGCACCAATAGTGGTCAATCCTGGACAAAATTGACCGGAGGATTGCCCACTGGCAACATGGGCAGAATTGGATTGGCTTTTTATTCAGGTACGCCAAATCATGTTTTTGCCATGTACAACGACGACACCGCAGAATTGGAAAACATTTTCCGTACTTCGGATGATGGAAATACCTGGGAGCCCCTGATTCTTCCGGGTAAATCAAATTTGCCCAGCACCGTTTTGGGAGGGTTTGGATGGTATTTTGGAAAAATCGCAGTGAATCCAAAAAATCCGCTGGAACTTTATTTGCTCAGTATTTCTCTCTGGAAAACCAGTGATGGAGGGCGCAGCTGGATTCCTCAAGGGGACGGCGAAGTCCACTCAGACAAGCATGCCCTCGTGTATACACCTTCTGGAGACCTATTATTGGGCAGCGATGGCGGCATCGACAAAAGCACCGACGGCGGCTCTACCTGGATAGACATCGAGTCCATTCCAACTACCCAGTTTTACCGCATCGACTACAATCCGCACAATCCCAATCGTTATTACGGAGGTACCCAAGATCATGGAACAGTAAGCGGCTCAGATGTAAATCAGAACTGGCAACGCATGGAAGGGGGGGATGGATTTCAAATGCGCTTTAATCCAATTGACGCCCAGGTGGTTTGGGCACAAACCCAAAACGGGACTTTGCGGGTAAGCACCAATGGAGGCTCCTATTTCCAACTGGCCCTGGTAGGGATTGACCGCACCGAGCGGGTCAATTGGGATGCGCCTTTGATCATTAGCCCGCATGACCCGGAAATTTTGTATACGGGCACACAGCGGATATACCAAAACAGCACAGGAACCAGTCCGCTTTGGCGACCCATCAGCCCCGATTTAACCGATGGCAATATTTATGGCCGCAATTTCCACACCATTTCCTGCTTACATGAATCACCGTTGAACCCAGACCTCCTTATGGCAGGCACCACCGACGGGAATGTGTGGCAAACCAACGATCTGGGAAACCAATGGAACCGTATAGATGCTACATTGCCTGAACGCTATGTTACTGCGGTCAAAACCTCGCCCAGCAATGCCAGTACGCTTTACGTCAGTCATTCCGGGTATAAAGACAATGACAACCAGGCGCAATTGCGTATGAGCCGCAACCTGGGCAAAACCTGGACTTCCATTGCCGGTGATTTGCCACCACTGGCCATCAATGATTTTATCGTATTGCCCGGCCACCAAGACTCCATTCTTTTTGTGGCCAACGATGGCGGCGTTTATGCCAGTACCAATTTTGGTAAAAACTGGAACCGCCTAGGCACCAATATGCCCATCATTGCCGCTTATTCCCTGGCCTGGAATGTAGCCAAAAATGAATTGATTGTAGGTACCCACGGCAAGTCTATTTATGCATTTCCATTGCGAAAATTACTCAATGGAAATGTCACTTCGACCAAGCTGGCAACTGTGCCTGATCATTTGTTAAAAGTTTATCCACAGCCTTTCAGCACCACGTTAAGCCTCGATTGGGAGGCTCCTGATCCGAAATCCCATTGGATTCTCAAGGTTTTTGATACCCAAGGAAAAGTCATTTTCGGGCAGTCGCTTGGGATGGGTTCGGTGCCACAAGTACAATTGAGTACCAGCCATTGGAACAAAGGCATTTATTGGTTACAACTTTCTGATGGACACCGACAAATCAGCCGAAAGTTGATCAAAATTTAATTTCCAGAAGGGTACAGGGTGGCAATTGGTTTTATTGTGCTTATTTTTAGAGATTATAACCTGAACGAAAACGACAATGAAAGTTGGATTATTTATTCCTTGTTACGTTGACCAATTCTATCCCAAAGTAGGAATTGCAACCTTGCAGTTGTTAGAAAAACTGGGATGTACAGTTGGTTTTCCATTGAATCAAACCTGCTGTGGTCAGCCTATGGCCAACAGCGGATTTGAGCATTTGAGCAAAGACTGCAACACCTTATTCATCAACAACTTTGCAGAATACGATTATGTGGTTGGGCCTACGGGCAGTTGCATCTTGCACCTCAAAGAACACCTGCACGACGAGCAAAAAGAAACCGAGGCTACTGCTTTACGAGGAAAAGTTTTTGAACTTTGTGAGTTTTTGACCGATGTATTGAAAGTAGAATCCTTGGAAGCATCCTTTCCGCACCGCGTTGGGTTTCACCAAAGCTGCCACGGGCAGCGGGGATTGGGTTTGTCCCAAATGTCAGAATTGATGGCCGCGCCATTTTCCAAACCAGCACAATTGCTCAGAAATGTTAAAGGGTTGGAATTGATTCCTTTGACCAGAACGGACGAATGCTGTGGTTTCGGTGGCACCTTCAGCGTTATGGAAGAAGCAGTCTCGGTAAAAATGGGAAAAGACCGCGTAGCCGACCACCTCAACCACGGTGCCGAATACATCACCGGGGCGGATATGTCCTGCCTGATGCACCTGGAAGGCATTTTGAAACGTAGCAACAGCAAAGTGAAAATTATTCACCTTGCCGAGATTTTGAATGGGGTATAATAGCTGTTTTTTTGATTACAGCTCTTTCAAATATTCCAACAACACCCGACGCTCTTCTGCACTCAGTCTGTCGCTGAAAGTATGGCCTCCATTGCCATATCCAACAATGGTTGTGTTGTAGGTCTGTTTGTCTTTGTCTCCCTTTTCGACGCTGTATTTCCAACCCATCTTCTCCAAATCGTAGTCCTGGTCTTCAAAACTGCGCCGCCAGAATTTTGGCCTTTGAGCACTATTGAGTAGGTCTTCAAGATTAGGCACTGACCCATTGTGCAAATAGGGTGCCGTGGCCCAGATTCCATCCAGTGGTGGCGCTACATAACCCCGAGAAGGTCGTGCTTCTGAACGGGGAGCTGATTTCCCATACCAACTTTCGTTGTACCAATTGCTAAAAGCGATGTTTTGCATAAAGTAATTCGCGTAAGCTGAATCCGTACCTACACGGTCTATTTGAACCAAAAGGTTGGGAAAAGATTCTTCAGTGCCGTATTTGCCATGACAAGACTGACAATATTTGGTAAAAATCATTTTGCCTTGCGCCGACAAAGCAGGATCAATATTGCCTGGATATTTAGGGGCTTTCAACTGCTGCAACCAGGCCATCACGTCCTTAAAGTTGTTGTTGATCCGCCGGGCATTGATGGTATCTTCTACTGCGACCACCGCCACTTGCATCAGCAATTTGGTAAAATCTCCCCGCCCCATGCCATTGTAGTACAAAGCATATTTTTTCTTAGCCAACCAAAGTGGCGGCACATCCGAACCAATCGATTCATCGGGAATTGGATAGGCAGTTTGATCGCCATTCCAACTCAAATCCACCGTTTTGCGGTGTGCCACACTGGCTTGCTCCAAGGCAAAGGCAGGATTAATGCCTTTGAATGGCATAATGGTGTAGGGAATGGTGGCCTTCCCCCCTCTTCCAAAGGATTCAAATGCGTCCCACTCGGGAGATTGCTTGCCATACTTGTTGCGAATGCCAAATTCCACCAATTTGAATAAGCCAGCATTGTTTTTGGTAAAATCCAATAAGCTATTGCCCAATCCTGGGATGTATTGTCCATTTACTTTGCCCGAATGGCATCCAAAACAGGTTATTCCACCCACGACTTGCACGCCAGAAGGCATGGCAAATGCATTGAACCCAGGTGGCAATTTGGCATTGATGCCTTCCCGCTGCAACAAATTTTCGTCGCTCAAATTTGATTTGAATGAAGTGAAAAAACCCTGTGGAATTCCTCCTCCAATAAAATCACCCGTGCGCAAATAATCCCATCCTTGCTGCCCATCTCCGGTTTGAGGTTGCACATTGACTGGCAATGCACTGGTGCCAAAAGGAGTTTCAGGATCAGTTGGTTGTATCGAATCATTCTTGACATAACTCAAGATGAGAAGCGCAACAAAAGAAAACAACAAAAAATGGCGTTTGGTATTCATCGGAATTGGGTTTGGCATTTGACACGTTTCAAAACAAAGCAATATTCCGAATGTTTTTGCTTTCTTTAATTTATGCACGGGATTTTCGTACAACTTCCTAATGCTTACCCGAATTTTCTGTACTATTGTTCACAAAATCGGAAGCTACCAACCATTTGTGCTATGATCAATTTAAAAAAACTCCCAGTAAGGGGTGAAATGGGCTTCAATGCCATTATTGAAGTACCGGCAGGAACCAACCGTAAACTTGAAATTCAACCCGACGGTCAGTTTGTCGCAGAACTGATGAATGGCGTGCCTCGCGTAGTCAATTTTTTACCCTACCCTGGCAATTATGGTTTCATCCCTTCTACCCTCATGGATGAAGCCCGCGGTGGCGACGGCGATGCATTGGATGTGATCATCATTGGAGAAACCGTACCAGTTGGCACAGTTCAGGAATTCATACCGATTGCCGTTTTGAAGATGATTGATGAGGGCGAAAACGATACCAAAATCATTGGGGTTCCAGCAGATCCGGCTTTGCGCGTGATCAACGCAACCAACTTTGAACAATTTTTGTTAGCATACAGTGCTGCCAAAACCATTATTGAAACCTGGTTTGAATACTACCAGGGATACGGAACTGTCCAGATTTTGGGGTGGGAAGATGAACAATCTGCCCTGGCTGAAATCGAAAAATGGACACTATAAGTCTGTAAGTATAAGATTCCTTGAACCCTGCAACATTCTCGCTCAAAATCACTGGTTTGTATGCTCGATAACCAAAATCACCTGAATCAATCGCCACTAACTACCAGTGCCGTGGAGGAATCTCGTCGATGTTCGATCCATAGTTTACTAAGTCCATTTCGCTTTGCCAAAAAGGTAAGTTTTCCCATTGGCAAAAAAATCGCGGTTGAAGGCTATGAATGGATTTATGCCAATCGAATCGATCAGATCAGGGAATATTGGGAAGGAGACGACAACCTCTTCTTGCAAAGCAAATACTTGAAAGCCCTGGAAGATTCCAAAACGGAAGGCCTGGGATTTCGCTACCTCCTCGCGCTCAAAGAAGGAAAAGCCATTGCTGGCATTACCTTGCAACTTTTGAACGTCGATGCGGAACACAGCATTCGATTTTTGAGAATGGGCGAAATAAAGGGATTTTGGGATCAAATAAAACTGCTGATCGCCCGGTGGGGCAAATACAATTTTCTGATTTGGGGCAACATGTTCCTGACCGGAAAATACAACCAATGGTGGGATGTACCTGAAAATGAACTGCCAACCCTCAAAGCTGCAACCCTGGCAGTGATGACCAGTCTGGCCCATCAGGAAAAAATCCAGATCATGATGGGCAGAGACTGGCTGGAACATGAAACTGCCATGGAAAAAGCGGGCTTTCATGCCATCAATTTCCAGCCCAGTATGATCATGGAATTGCCCAGTCACTGGAAAACGATGGACGATTACCTCAACGCCATGAGTTCCAAGTACCGGGTTCGGGCACGCAGGGCGCTAAAAAAAGCCAGTGGCGTGATTTTTCGAGAATTGGATCTTCGCCAAATAGAATTGTTCAATGAGGATCTCATTGCGCTGCATTATGCCGTAGTAGACCAAGCCGATTTCAATATGATGTGGGCTGGCAAGGATTATTTTATTCAACTTAAACAACAATTGGGAGCTGATTTTTGCCTCACTGCTTGTTTTGAGAAAGATCGATTGTTGGGCTTTTTTACAACCATTCGCAATGGCAAAGAACTGGAAGCCAATTTCCTGGGATTTGATGCCCAGGCCAATCGCGAGCATCAACTATACCTTTGCATGCTGTACAAAATGATCGAACAGGCACTGGAAAATCATTGTAAGAAAATCAGTTTCGCCCGTACTGCTTTAGAGATCAAAAGCTCGGTAGGCGCAGTGGCACACAAAACTTACATTTACATGAAACATACCAATCCGTTCTTGAATCGGTTGTTGCCTGCTACCGTTCGATTTGGAGACCCCAAAGAGGAATGGACACCTCGACATCCTTTTCGGGAGGAATGATCAAAAACACCCGATCTGCTCAATTTTTCCACTCAAACAGAATGGTGTCTCCTGGTTTGCCAGTATGCAGTTGAAGGAATTTACGGGTTTCTGGCAAGGTATCGTTGGGGGACAAAATCTGTAAAATCACGGGTGGATTGCGCAATTCAGCCTGTTTTTGCTGCTCAATAGAAATAAAAATCAGGGTTGGCCCCACAAATGCAATCAGCAGCAACAAGACTAAAACCATTTGTATTGAAATCCGCTGAGACATTTTATGCCAGCGGTCATAGCTGTCTAAGCGTCGTTGCAGGCGTTTCCAAACGTTGAGTCTAGGCAGGTCTTGAGTATGATAGGTTTGTTGCCGAAACAACTCGCCAAGATCTTTATTCTGGTTCATGGCTTGGTGGTTATTTTCTCCGGGGCATCCACTTCTTCTTCCTCTTCTTCAATGTCAAACAATTCAATGCCCGGATAGCGGATTTGCTCCAAAAGACTCTTTAAGCGCTTTTTGGCCAAAATCAGTTGCGATTTGGAGGTATTGATGCTGATGCCCATAATTTGGGCAATTTCGCGGTGCTTGTAGCCTTCCATCACGTACAGGTTAAACACAGTTCGGTAGCCAATTGGCAGCAGTTCGATCAAATTCAGAATGTCTTTGGCCACCAGCTCTTGCAAGACCGAGGTCGTCACGGGTACATCGATGTCCTTCAATTCAAGGGGTTGGCTGAAGTTGACTCTTTTGCGCAGCGCCATCAACGATTCATTGACCACTACCCGTCGTATCCACCCCTCGAAACTGCCTTCTCCTTTGTACTGCTCAATATTGGTCAGGACTTTGAAAAAAGCTTCAACCAGCACATCTTCTGCATCTTCCAAGCTTTTGACATAACGCCTACAGACCCCAAACATGTTTGGCGAAAAACGGTCGTAAAGGGCTTGCTGAGCCCTGCGATCCCTTTGTCGGCAGGCATTGATCAAATCTTTTTCACTCACAAAAAGCTATTTAGCCAAGGAAGATTGGGTGTGTCTAATACGTTGATGCAATTTAAGATGTTTTTTGGCGTGAACAACCGAAAAAAATATTTGACATTTATTTTTTAATTTATTATTTTTACAAACTTTTTAT
>NZ_JBBAKG010000033.1:11919-68136 GCF_040403615.1 Haliscomenobacter sp.
GTATACGAAGCTGAAACCATTGAACGGCAATACCAGCGCTTGAAATCCGCATTTCAGGTTGAAAAACTCAAAATCAGTTATGCCTGCAAGGCATTGACCAATATTTCGATCCTTAAATTCATCAAACAACTGGGCAGTACCATTGATTGCGTGTCTATCCAGGAAGTGCAAATTGCGCTCAAAGCGGGCTTCAACCCCGTAGACGTATTGTATACGCCTAGTGGTGTGAATTTTGAAGAAATCGAAACCGCAGTATCTCTCGGAGTGCGCATCAACCTGGACAATCTTCCCGCGATCGAAAGATTTGGAGAGACCTACCCACATATCCCCGTTTGTGTGCGCATCAATCCACACATCATGGCAGGAGGCAACCTCAAAACATCGGTGGGCCACATCGATTCCAAATTTGGAATTTCATACCTGCAAATGCCACTCGTACAAGGCATTCTGGACAGCACGGGCATGAAATTGGAAGGTTTGCACATGCACACAGGTTCAGACATTCTCAATCCCGAAGCTTTTCTGGCGGGCGCAGATGTATTGCTCAATTTGGCCAAAGATTTTCCTGATCTGGATTACATCGATTTTGGCAGCGGCTTTAAAGTGCCTTACAAACCCAACGACCTGGAAACCAATATCGAAGAGTTAGGGGAGAAATTGTCTGCCAAGTTCAACGAATTCTGTACCACCTATGGCCGCCCACTCACGATGGTGTTCGAACCTGGCAAATTTTTGGTCAGCGAAGCCGGGTCGTTTCTGGTAACGGTGAATGTGATAAAACATGGCGCCACCACGGTATTTGCGGGTGTAGATTCTGGCCTCAATCACCTGATCCGCCCCATGTTTTATGATTCATACCACCGCATCAGCAACATTTCTAACCCGGAAGGTACCAAGCATACCTACAATGTAGTGGGGTACATCTGCGAAACCGATACTTTTGCCAGCAACCGCGAGATCCCAGAAATTGCCCCTGGCGATGTCCTCTGCCTCCACAATGCTGGCGCATATTGTTATTCAATGGCTTCGAATTACAACTCCCGGCTTCGCCCAGCCGAAGTGCTGATCTATCAGGGAAAAGATTTTCTGATCCGGGAACGCGAAACCATCGAAGACTTGTTGAAACATCAAATTGACGTATTCTGATTTAGGTTTTAAGATCTGGGTATTACGGTTTCAATCATATCGTTTCAACTTAATACCCAAATCTTAAAGCCCCAAAACCCAATATCATGTCCTTGTCCACACGTTACACCCCGCAAGAAATCGAAAGCAAGTGGTACCAACACTGGTTGGATCAACGGTATTTTCATTCTGAACCCGATGATCGTGAGCCATTTACAGTGGTGATTCCGCCTCCAAACGTAACCGGGGTATTGCACATGGGACATATGCTCAACAATACCATTCAGGACATCTTGATCCGCAAGGCGCGGCAGGATGGAAAGAATGCTTGTTGGGTACCAGGAACCGATCATGCCTCCATCGCAACCGAAGCAAAGGTGGTACACTTGCTGCGCGAACAAGGCATCCGCAAATCAGACATTGGTCGGGAAGCATTCTTGCAGCACGCCTTTGAGTGGAAAGAAAAATACGGTGGCATCATCCTGGATCAACTCAAACGACTCGGCGCATCCTGTGATTGGCAGCGGACCCGTTTCACCATGGAACCCAGTCTTTCAGCTGCCGTTGTGCGGGTATTTGTGGATTTGCACCGCCAAGGGCGCATTTACCGGGGCTTGCGCATGACCAACTGGGATCCAGAAGCCAAAACGGTGCTTTCCAACGAGGAAGTAATCTATGGCGAGGAAAATGCCCAACTGTTTCACCTCCGCTATCCGCTGGAAGGTGACCCAAGCCAGGGCATCGTCATTGCTACCCAACGCCCAGAAACCATCATGGCGGATGTTGCTGTAGCAGTTCACCCCGAAGACGAGCGCTACCAGCACCTGATCGGTAAAATGGTATTGATCCCGCTGATAGATCGCGCCATTCCCATTATCGCCGACGAATACGTAGAGCGTGACTTTGGAACAGGTGCCTTGAAAATCACTCCTGCACACGATCAAAATGACTACGCGATCGGGCAACGCTACAACCTGCCCGTAATTGATATCCTCACCGAAGATGGAAAGCTCAATGAGCAAGCCCAAATTCTGGTAGGAGAAGACCGCTTTATTGCCCGCAAAAAAATCCGCAAACTCCTGGAAGAATCCGGGCATTTGATCAAGCTCGAAGATTACCGCACCAAGATTGGTCGCTCCGAGCGCACCAAAGCGGTAGTTGAACCCCGCTTGACCTTGCAGTGGTTTGTGGAAATGAAACAATTTGCCCATTCTGCCCTGGAAGCGGTGCGCAGCGGTGAGGTTGTGTTTTATCCAGAGCATTTCTGGAACATGTACAATTCCTGGCTCAACGAAGACAATGTGCGCGACTGGTGTATTTCTCGCCAGTTGTGGTGGGGTCAGCGCATACCCGCCTGGTACCTGGCCAACGAAAAAATGGGCGAAGAAAGCCATATTTTTGTGGCAGATACAGCTGATGAAGCCCTCGCACAAGCCCAGGAAAAAACTGGAAACCCAACCTTGGAAATAACCGACCTGCGACAAGAAGAAGACGTAGTCGATACCTGGTTTTCATCCTGGCTTTGGCCCATCTCGGTTTTTGATGGGTTCCAATCTCAGAAAGAGTTGGAATATTACTATCCAACCAGCGTTTTGGTCACGGGCTGGGACATCATGTTTTTCTGGGTGGCACGCATGATCATGTCGGGCTACGAATGGGCGCCGGCGTTGATTCCAGAAGCAGTAAAAGCCAAAGGCGCCATGCCTTTCAAAGGGGTGTATTTCACCGGGATGGTGCGCGATAATTTGCGCCGCAAGATGAGCAAATCATTGGGCAACTCGCCTGATGCTTTGGCACTGTTGGACAATTATGGCGCGGATGGCGTGCGTTTTGGCATGTTGTCAAGTGCAGCTGCTGGCAACGACATCATCTTCGATGCCCCCATTGGCAAAGATGGGGTACTCAACGAAAGCAAACTCTGTGAACAAGGCCGCAACTTTTGCAATAAAATGTGGAATGCCTTGCGCCTGATCAAAGGCTGGGAAGTAAGCGAGCAGGCCCCTGATACAGAAACCGCACAAGTCAATCAACTGGCGGCTACTTGGATGGAACACAAACTGAACCAAACTCTGGCTCAGGTGGAAGGCATGTTCATTGATTACCGCCTGTCAGAAGCCCTGATGACCTTGTACAAATTCATATGGGACGACTTTTGCTCCTGGTACCTGGAAATGATCAAACCCACTTACGGAGCCCCCATCGATCGTCCAACTTTGCAGCAAAGCATCTCCTTATTTGAGCGCATGATGACGCTTCTGCAACCATTTATGCCTTTTGTGACGGAAGAAATCTGGCACCAATTGAGCGAACGTGCCGCAGGCAACGATTGTGTAATCAGCAGCTACCCTAAATCGACATCGTTTGACGCCAATTTCATCGAAAACATCGAACGCGCCAAAGACATCGTAGCGGGAGTTCGGGATGTGCGCAACAACAACGGACTCAAGCAAAAGGAATTGCTGAGGGTTTTTGCCCAGGATACCCCTACCAGCCAGGCCTTACTGGCAGTAGATGGCCTGTTGCCAATGGTGGTCAAAATGGCCAGTCTGGAGTTTTTGCAAATCACCAACGCTGAAATCAGCAATGGTGTAGCGTTTCTGGTTGGCAACGAAAAATACTACGTGGAGCTGGAAAAAGCAATCGATGTAGTCGAAGAGCGCCAACGTCTGCAAAAAGAACTGGAATACTATCAGGGCTTTGTGAAATCGGTGCAAAACAAACTGAACAACGAAAAATTTGTCAGCGGCGCTCCCGCAGAGGTGGTAAACAAGGAGAAACAGAAACTGGCCGACGGCGAAATGAAAATCAAGAATTTGGAAGAAGAATTGGGAAAATTAGGTTAACCGTTAATTATCGAAACAAACAACAATCGACCATGCAAACGCTCATTTTTGCCTCCTCCAACCCCAATAAAATCCGCGAAGTGCGCGAAATGCTGGATGGCCTTTACGAAATTAAGGGCCTTCATGACATTGGCTGCAACGAAGACATTCCGGAAACCGCTGATACCATTGAAGGCAACGCCCTGCTCAAAGCCCATTATGTTGTGGAGCATTATGGCCTCAACTGTTTTTCGGAAGACACCGGACTGGAAGTAACCGCGCTCAATGGTGCGCCGGGAGTTCACAGCGCCCGTTATTCTGGTGAAGACCGCGATCCGCAAGCAAACATTGACTTATTGCAAAAAAACCTTGCTCCTCACGCCGACCGCAGCGCCCGTTTCAAAACGGTAATTGCGTTGAGTTTGGATGGCGTAGAGCATTTGTTTGAAGGCCTGGTGTACGGCCATATTCGGCAAGAACAGTTTGGCACGGGTGGTTTTGGTTACGATCCGGTTTTTGTGCCCGATGGCTATTCTATCAGTTTTGCAGAAATGGACAAGGAGGAGAAAAACCGCATCAGTCACCGGGGCAGAGCTGTGCAAAAATTACTGGATTTTTTGAAGCAAGCTTGATGGAAGCTGCTTTCCGCTGCCTGATCCTGGAAGACGAGCCACCCGCTGCCCGGGTACTTCTGCGTTACCTCCAGGACTACCCCGAATGGACTTGCCTGGGCGTGCATCATTCGCCCCAAAGTGCCATCGCCGCATTGGAAAGCCAGTCCCCTGATCTGCTGTTTCTCGACATTCACCTGCCAGATATCAGCGGACTGAATGTACTGCGGCAATTGTCTCAGCCGCCTTTGGTCGTTTTCACCACTGCTTATCCACAATACGCGGTGGAGGGTTTTGAACTGGCTGCACTGGATTATTTGCTCAAGCCCATTTCTCCTGAGCGCTTTCAAAAAGCCATGGAAAGAGCCATCGAACGTCTGGAACAAGAACGCATTTTGGAAAATACCGGCCAAGACAGTGGTTTTTTGAGCTTTCGAGCCGATCGTAAAGTACACCGCCTTCCCTTTCAGCGCATCCTGTACTTGCAAGCCCTGGACGATTACGTCAAAATCATCAGCATTGAAGGGACTTTTTTGCCAAAAATTACCTTGTCACAACTGGAAAAAGAATTACCTGATCATTTGTTTTTGCGCATTCACCGTTCGTACATTGTCAATCTGAAGCAAGTGAATCTCTATGATCACCAAGAAGTGGGCGTTGGAGAAAAAAAATTGCCAATTGGCAGTTCGATCCGGGAACAGGTACTGGCAAAACTGAAGTTGACGCTTAAAGCTTAAGAGCATGTCTCCAATTCTACAAACCGAACGGCTCTATTTACGCGCCCTTAACCTAGAGGACGCTGCCTTCATTCTGGAACTAGTCAACAGCCCTGGTTGGTTGAAGTACATCGGGTACCGCAACATCAATACCATCGAGGATGCCCAAAACTACCTCTTGGATGGCCCATTGAAGAGTTACAGCATGAATGGATTTGGATTGTGGTGCATTGTACTTAAAGAAAGCAATGTTCCAATCGGGATGTGCGGTTTGCTCAAACGGGAATACCTGGATCATCCGGATCTTGGTTACGCCATTTTACCTGCTAATGAAGGCCTTGGTTACACCACCGAAATCACCAAAGCGACACTGGCGTATATAGTTGAAATCCTGAAAATCAACACCATTATGGCCATTACCAATGTAGACCATGTGCGATCCATTCGGGTGTTGGAAAAAAATGCTTTTGTGTTTGAGCGATATATGAATATGCCTGGAGAGGATAAGGCGATACGGCTTTTTCGTTTGAATAATAAAACCTACTAATCCTTCAACTCCTCCACCCGATCCAGATAAAAACAAAACTCGTGCCGACTCATCCCGATTTTCGGGTAATATCCTGTTGCTTTGGGAGCAGAAAGCAAAATCAATTTGGCTTGTGGGCTAGCCAGTTTGGTATGTCTAATCAGTTCTGTACCAATGCCCTGGTGCTGAAAAGACTCATCTACAGCCAGATCCGACAAGTAAGTGCAATACACAAAATCCGTCAGAGCCCGAGATACGCCTACCAATTTACCATCTGCTGTGCGCGCAGTCACAATCAGGTTGCCGTGTTCCAGCATTTTTTGCAGGCGTTCGGGTTCGTCCACCGGTCGGCGTTCGCCGAGGGTAGAAGCGATCAACAGGTCCCGGAATTCGGATACGGAGAGGTTATTTTCGATTTGATAGGTTAGCATGTTAAGGCGTTTTGTTTGATGTCGAGCTTAATTTTGGGTCTAAACATCAAAGCTAAGTTTCCACTTCGAATGTTCCAAAACATTCTAGATACTTGTATACCAGCCCATGCCATCACAGCGAATACATGCATCCGCGGATGTTGCCTCTGGTGGTTTTAACCAACCGACCCCGGAACAGCGTTCACATTGGCGCATTCCAGAAGGCGCCTGCGGAATCAATACACTAAGTTCAGGATAGTCACGTGCACCCTGGTTCAGTACAGCAAAAATCGTTTTGGGATCAGTCTCCTCATCAATGGGATGGCTAAAAGCTTCATGATCCATGCACAGTACCTGTCCATCAGGTCGCAAGGCCCAAATGTAGATACTCGTGCTGTGCAAAGGCAACATTTGTTCTTCTTTGCACACATTCAATACCCAATTTGAAAGTCCGCCAGTAGGTAGTGCTGCGATCCATTCCTCAATCTGTGTGGCCAATTTTGCTGAAGGTTGTTTCATAATCATCATAGACGATTGAGCCTTTAATGTTTGAATTGCCCGAGCCAACTTTCAATCGCCGCTTTCTCCGCAGACCGCATCGGCAAAAGATAAGTAGACCCAATCATTGTATCGGTGATAAGCTCAATGATCATGCCAGAGCCCTTGAGTCTTGAATCTTCATGGATGGTTTTATTGGCTACACCTGCCTTCAAAAGGACCTCAATTTCATTGAACTGTGCTACAGAAATGGCTTTTTCAAAGGGTTTACCTCCGCTATAAATACCAGATGAACTCATGACTGGAGTGACGGGTTGGTATACAATTTTTTGGGGACCAATGCTCCATTCATTGTTGCTGCCATCGTGGTAACGGTAAACCACATTGTGAGCGAGATTGGCAAATTTAGCGCTGTCCAAAAGATCACAAAATAGTTGATGGTATTGGGTCGTATCACTGGTGGGACTCAATGGCAACAATTCTTGCGCATTCACGGAAAAAGCTTCTACGGTTTTTTGAAAAAAGACGATACTTTTTTCACCATCAGCTTCTTCTCGAACCGTGTATTCAAAGCCTTTTCCAAGCAATACCCTTTGGTTCTTGCTCAATCTTTTGGCGGTTTTTAACTTCCATTGGGCGTAACGTAATGTTAGAATATAGTTTTCTGGTGTAAGGCATTGCGACATAGGTGGCTGGTTAAAGGCGAAATTGGAAGAAACGGGTTGCGGCTGCTTACCCTCCGCATGAAGCAATGGGCAACACAAAAACAGTGTACAAAAAAAAAGTAACAGCTTATATTTCATTGGTGGATAAATTATAGGCCAAAAATAAGGGCATTTTTGATCTATTTTTCCCTATTTTTGGCAGTATAAGCACTTACACCTATGCCAAAAAAGTCATTCTACCCTACCCTATTTACTTTTCTGTTGCTGCTCTTGACGTGGACAAGTTCCTGGGCAGCCGACGAAAAGCCCAAAAAAGCCCCTCAAAAGGTCTACACCGGCATCTACCTGATGAACGTGTACGACCTGGACATCAACGGCTACTCCTATTACGCTGATTTTTACCTCTGGTTTCGCTGGAAAGGCAAACTGGATCCCACCAAAATCGAATTTGTCAATTCCATCGAAAAATGGGGCTCTACCCAGGTGATGTTTCACGATTCCACCAAAACCCTGCCCGATGGCTATTCCTACAATGGCATGCGCTTTGAGGGCCGCTTTTACCATTCCTTTGAATTGAAAGATTTCCCGATGGATCGCCATCCGCTGGACATCCGCATCGAGAGCATTGAATACTCCAAAGATTCATTGATTTACTTGCCCGACACCAGTAAAACCCTACTGCGCGAAGGCTTTAACATACCAGGCTGGGTGATCAAGGATGCCAAAATAGTCACCCACAACAATACCTACAAAACCAATTTTGGAGAGCCCACTGGTCCGCCTACTTTTTCCAATTTCACCTTCAAACTCACCATTGGCCGTCCTTTGAGTTATTTTTTACTCAAACTGTTGTTGCCGCTGCTGGTGATGCTGATGGCCAGTTTGTTGGGCCTTTTTATTCATCCAGATTACATCGACGCGCGTATTTCGCTGCCCATTGGCGGCCTGTTGAGTTGCGTATTCTTGCAACAGTCGTACAGCACAGCCTTGCCAGACGTTGGGTACATGGTGCTCATGGATCGAATTTACCTGGTGGCTTATGTGATGATAGCCATCATTATGATGCGTATCATCAAGGGTTCCAACCTTTTGACCAAAGACCACGGGCGCGAAAACGTTCAAAAAACCTGGGCAACTGACCGAAGAAGAGGCTATCAGTTAATGGGGTTTATTGTAATTGCCATATTCATTCTGGTAATCATCCGATAAGTCGCACGTTGGTCATTGTAGAAAATATTTGTTTTTTTCCCTTGCATCATTCGGAGGTCTGACTTACATTTGTTGCATCCACACGGGTGGCCAACTTCTATTTTGACTCTAACAATTGAACTAAATTAGGGGGAGATTCAGTGTAACTAGGGCGGGCCTCAACTGTTTGACTTGTCGCAGTTCTCTTCGGGGACAAGAGGATTACCGAACCATGCTGACTACCTTATTCGTGTGCTCTCGAGGGTCTCAAAATAACCCTTAGCTGCTTGTGTGGTCTTTTTTTTTCGCCGAAGGCGCTAAGCAAACTGAATTGCTTAGCGCCTTCTTTCATTTAGAACAGGTTATAGAGTCTACGCCCGATTGCTGCGGCGCAATAGATCGTGCAACAGGTCATTAAATTCTACCGCTTCCAGCAAAGTCTCGATTTTCACATGCATCCGATACCTCCAGTAATAAGGCATGATCGCTGGAACGTTGATGCGCTCTTCCATGGGGTTTTCCCGCCGCAATTGTAAATCCATCGCCAAAAGATCCTGGAGCGGGAATACCGTCCACATGCACGGCCAACGCAGGTGTTTTTCAACTACTGCCTTGGCAATAAATGGCTCACAGGTATAAGGCTCTTGGCCCATCAACTGCAACTCATTGTGAAAATACCGACTGATGGTTTCGCGGCTTTCTTCTTCCCACCAGGCCCGAATGGGTGCCATGTCATGGGTGGAAGGACTCGCTACGGAGAGGTACGGGATATCGGCTTCCTGCAAAAATTCGGTAGCCGGATTCTTGGACATGCGTTGAATTTCCAGCGTCAAAATACCCAATTCGCGCATCACTCCGGGCACACAGGCTGGTACCATGCCCAGATCTTCTCCACAAATCAACATATCGGTAGCAGCCTTGATGGCAGGCAATTTTTGCATGGCTTGGGCGCGCCAGAATTCTTCCTGCCGGCGGTAAAAATAATCTACATACAAGTCTTGTAACTTGTTCTGCTGATTGTAATCGAGGCTTTGAAAAGAATGTGTTTTGCTCAGATCGATCCGTGGATGGAAAGCATGGCCATTGCTACCAGGAATTTCCAACAACAACACATTGCTGATCAATTTGAACAGGATGCTTTGCAGGTGAATTTTATCTTGATGCTCAGGCGCTTGAAAGAATTGTTCAATTTTCCGTTGTGTATCAAATTCAGGTTTAAACGCAAAGAAATTGAAGCGGATTTCGTCCAAAAATAGTGCCTGTACGTAGGCCAGATCAGCACCCAAGCGCTCTTCAAGCAGTTGCCGGGTGAGGTAGGGTTTGCAATAGCGCTCCTGATCAAACTGGATGCCCCGAGCATCCAATTCTTCACGCATGATGGGCAGCGCGGGGTTAAAAAAGCCTAGTGTACCTTCCACCTGATCGAGCGGAATTTGCCAGATGCGGAAGAATCCCAAAATATGGTCAATGCGGTAAGCATCAAAGTAACGAGAGAGTTGCGACATGCGTTGCCGCCACCAGAGGTAACCATCTTTGGCCATTTCAGCCCAGTTGTAGGTCGGGAAGCCCCAGTTTTGGCCATTGTCGGAAAATGGATCCGGTGGCGCACCTGCCTGTCCATCCATGTTGTACAAATGCGGTGCTACCCAGGCATCCACACTGTGGCGGTAAATGCCAATTGGCAAGTCGCCTTTGAGAATCAAGCCTTTTGACCGGGCATAATCCGAAGCTTCGCGCAGTTGTTTGTCCAGGTGGTATTGCAGGTAGTAGTGAAAAGCGACCTCGGCATATTCTTTAGCCTTAGGTGATGCTAATTTGGCCAGTATTTCGGGAGAAAAAGTGGCATAATCCCCCCATTTTCCAGCAAACTCTACCGATTTAAATTTTTCACGCAGGTAGCAAAACACCGCATAAGGCTCCAACCAATGTTTGCTTTCCTCAAAAAAAGCAATAAAGGCAGGATCGCTCAGAAACGCATCTTGCGTTTTGTTGAAAGCTGCTCTGGCCATGCTCAGTTTAGCCTTATTCACTGCCTCATAATCCACCGCTGTGAGCAAATTCAACTTTTTCCGCTCGGCAGCTACTTTCTTGGCATCGATGCCTTCAAGTACATCCAGGTGCAAAAACTGGGGATGCAGGGCAAATACCGAAATGGCCGCATAAGGATAAGAATCCGTCCAGGTATGATTGGCAGAGGTATCATTGACAGGCAGGATCTGCACCATGCGCAAACCCGTCTTTTGCGCCCAATCGATGGTTTTTTTCAGGTCGTTGAACTCCCCTACCCCCATGCTTTCCTCCGTACGCAAAGAAAACACGGGGACTGCTACACCTGCGCCTTTCCAGTTGCCGCTGGTCTTGGTGAAATATTCGTCATTGATGATGGTCGAACTCACCAGTGCATCCAGAGGGGCTCCATCGAGTTTGCGGTTGGGGCCTGCTTCCAGTTCAACAATGCGCTTTGCCTTGGGGTCGTACAAGCCGTACTTGTATTCAAAAGCTTGCCGAAAACCGACACTGATCTCACCCGTCCAGATGGGAAAATCAGCATTCCCCAAAAGCACCGGATGCCCGTAATCCCAAGAACCAAGCTCAGGGAGACTTCCAAGAACAGCAAGTTGTAGCCCCGCCGGAACCTGCACCGCCCGCAACTGAAAACGGATGCTCAGGCGCAACTCGTCTGGCGCAACCGTAGTGCCTTTAAAAGTAGCTTGTGGTTTAAAAATTACTTTTTCAAACGCAGCGGTATAAAAGGCATTTTCAGGATGGTCTACTGCCCGCCAACTGTCTTTGAGAAACAGGTGTTCTCCGGCGTTGCGGGCTATGCGGAGTTTGCGGCGGTTGCCCCATTCAGGGGTATTCGAAGAAAGGGTTGAGTTATCGGTAAGTATGTATTGGTATTCCAGGCTGGAGGGTGCTTTTTTCAAAGGAATGGATACGCGCCAAAAGCCGCCGCCGATGTATTGCATGGTTTGGGCTTGCTGATTATTTCCATTGCCCAACTCTGGTATATTTCCAACTACAGCAATCTGTTGCCCCCAATTGGTGAGGTAGTGAATTTGAAAAGTAATTGTCATGGTTTCATACATTGAAGTGGGGCGAAAGATAATAAAAGTTGGGGAGTTTGGGGAATATGGAATACGCTGAGTAACCTTAGTTCAAATTAATCAATTTTTGCATCAATAATTTCGTGTTCTTCCATCGAATCTCTACTGATTTTCCACATTTCTATTGGCGTAAGGAAATGAGTAAAAGTAGCTGCCAAGCTGCCAAAAATCCAAAATCCCATGTTGATGGCAAGAATGGGTAACCCACAATTTACCCGATTAGGCTTCGGTTCAGGGTAAAAATATTGGGGTAAAATGAAGAAATAGACAATAAGCACGGCAACCAAAATGAAATATCTGGCAGGTTTAAATCTCAGTGCCGCAGCAAAAAGATAGAGCAATGCCTGGATAAAAGAGATCAAGAGGATGATTTGGAGGATCATTGGTTGTGATGAATTATGTTTTTAAAACGGTTCATCAATGTGCAAAGTATTCGTAAAATGGCAAAGAAAAATCTCTCGCTGCAGCGCAAAAGCTTACTCGCCATTACGTGGGCGCTCGTCGATCCTTTTAAGCTCGTTAAGGAGAGCAGGTTCGACGATCGTAGCTACCTTGAGCCTACCTCAGCGCAACAAACTTACGCTACCCTGCAAATCCACCCCCTTTCCCAAAACATCCACTCCCCGCAATCGATAATAATACATCCCTGCATCTATTGCCCGCCCCCGAGCGCTTCCATCCCAGCAAGGCTGGGGCTCATTGGGATTGGATTGAAAAACCAAATTCCCCCAGCGATCATAAACCCACAATTGTGCCTCCGCAATACAAGGGCTATAGGTGCAAAAGGCATCATTGATCTGATCACCATTGGGGCTAAAAACATTGGGCATGTACACCTGGCACTTGCCATCAAGCGTGACCTCGGTACAAGCCTCGCTGCGGCAATTGCCGTCGCTGACCACTGTGACGCAGTATTTCCCGGATTGGGTCGTGCGCAGCTCGGGGTCGGGGCAGTTGGTACAACTTAAGCCATCGGCGGGTGTCCATTGGTAGTTCCCGGTTTGGGTTCCGGCAACTAATTTTAAGCTTTGGCCCAGTTTGAGTTTGTATGCGGGCAATAGGGTCAGTTCTGGATGAGCTTGCACCTCCAGGGTATAACTTGCGGTATCCCGACAGGCATTGGCATCTCGCACAATCAGGGAATAGGTACTGGTCTGTTGGGGGCTTACTTCGATTTGTTCCGTACTTTGACCATCCTGCCAACTGTAGCGATACGGCGCTCGTCCCAGTGCGACAGATTTTTTCAAAGTTGCTTTTTCGCCCACACAAAGCTGTTTAGGTCCCGTAATTGATATGTCCGGTAGGGCGTTGACCAGGATGGAGACATTGCCACTCGTTTCACACCCTTGTCCATCGGCAATGCGGAGGCCCAGAGAGGAGCTATTTGGCGGGCGAAATTGGATTTTATTGCTGCTAAAACCATTGCTCCAGGTGTACCTGTATGGAGCAGTACCCCCGCTGACTTGTGGTTCAATGTTCACTGTTTCACCCGCACAAACCTCAATGTTACTGGGAAGTTCCAGTTTCGGGACAGGATTGACTTGCACCTGCACTTGAGCGGTATCTTTACACCCTTCGGCATTGGTGCCCAGTAGCGTATAAGTTTGGGTACGGTTGGGCAAAAAAGCCACACCATTTAGTACGCCTCCATCCCACTTGTAGTTCAAAGCTCCACTTCCTTGCAAAGTCAGTGAATCTCCTGCGCAGATTTGGCGATCCGGGCCGGCGCTGACCTCTGGCTGTTCATTTACTTTGACGGAAAGATAAGCCGTATCCATACATTGGTTGTAGCCAGTGAGTACCAATCGGTAAGTCTCGGTCCGGGTTGGTTTCAAGCGGATTTCCTGGGTTTGCTCCCCGGTATTCCACTCAAATGTACCACCCTGTAAGCTTGCCAAAACTAGGGAATCACCTTTGCAGATACTGGAAGGCCCTACAATCATGGCCCCAACCCGGGGGGGTACCGTTATTTGAAACGAGGTATTGAAACTACAAGCTCCCTGAGTACTGCGACCAATTACATCGTACCTGCCTTCCAAGGGTCTACGAAAGTATACGGAAGAACCCGTACCTTGAAATCCGTCTGGCCCACGCCAGATGTATTCATCCGCGCCAAAAACTTTTACGGTTAGGGGAACGCCGGTGCAAATGACAATATCCAGCCCGGGTTCAACGCGCAAATCAGGGGCAGCAAAAACTTGCAGGGTATAACTTGCCGTATCCCGGCATCCATTGCCATCCTCTAAAATCATGGTGTACGTGCTTGTTTCACGGGGTGCCACCGTAATTTGTTCGGTGCTTTGGCCATCTTGCCAGGTGTAGCGATAAGGTGGGCGACCAACATTGATTACCCTTTCCAAAATGGCCTGATCGCCCGTGCAAATGGAGTCTGGGCCGGTTATCGACACCTGGGGTGGTGCATTGACCACGATAAAAGCGGTATCTCTTGCTTCACATCTTTGTTGATCGGTAATGAGGAGCCTTAATTCCAAATTGTACTGCGCTTGAATCTGGATGCTGGTCCCCCTGAATCCACCGCCCCAGGTATAAAAGTAAGGCCCCTTTCCACCACTTACCCGAGGTTCGATAGTCACTGTTTCTCCGATGCAAGCTCCGATAGTGCCGAGAAGTTCGATGATCGGTCGAGGGTTTACCTGAACCTGCACTTGTGCCGTATCAGCACAACTGTTGGCATCACGCCCAATTAGTGTGTAGACTGCAGTACTCGATGGCCGAAAAAGTTGATTGTTGATCACGCCACGATCCCAGGTATAAGTCAGCGCCCCTTTGCCTTCCAGACGTATTTTTTCCCCTTCACAAATGACCCGATCACTTCCTGCACTGATCCGGGGGCGGGGAAGAACTGATACTTGTACCTGAGCGGTATCCCGACATTGATTGGCGTCGACCCCGATCACCGTGTAAAGGCGACTTTGGGTAGCTTGAAAAGGCTGCGCATTTTTGACACCCCAGTCCCATTCGTAAGTTAAGGCACCTGTGCCTTGCAAACTCAAGGTGTCGCCAGCACATACCCGGCGCTCGGGGCCTGCATCAACAGAGGGTTGGGGCACCTGACTGATCGTCATACTGGCGGTATCTCTACAGCCATTGTTGGCTTGACCAATCACGGTATAAGTACCACCAGATGGGGGCACAAAGCGCTGCCCGTTTACAATGCCACGATCCCAGGTGTAGCGCAAGGCACCAGTCCCTTGCAACACCAGACTTTCTCCCGGACACAATCTGCGATCGGGGCCGGCACTGACCTCGGGTCGGGGCAGTACGGTAACCAACAACTGTGCAGTGTCCCGACAACCAAAACCTCCGGTACCCACTACTGTATACGTCCGCGTTTCACGGGGGGTGAAGGGAATGCCGTTGACGGCTCCACCATCCCAAAGGTAAAAAATGGCACCTCGGCCACTGAGCATTACACGTTCACCCGCACAAACCGTTTGAGGCGAACCAGGATTGACATCCGGTCGGGAATCAACCTGTACTGTGACGGCAGTACGGGTACGGGAGCGCCCACAAACACTGTCTTGAACATAAAAAGTGGTGGTGGCAAAAAGCGGGACGGTGCGCAAGCTATCCCCTTCGCCCAATAAACGTCCACCTTCGGGCTGATCAAACCATTTGATAACTCCTTCACCTCTGGCTTTCAGGGTGGTGCGCAAACCTCCACAAATGCGCAGTCTTGTAGCGGGTGTCGTATTTTGAGGCGCCAAAGGAGCGTAACAATCTTTAAAACTACTCAACAGCAGATCAGCACCATCCCCGCCGTAATAATTTTGTTGAACATTGGGAGTCCCCATCCCTTCCCGGGAACTCGTGTATCCGAGACAATAGATGTTCTTACTGCTATCGACATCCATTGCGCGAAATCCATCAATATCCCCTCCACCGTAGTAGGTTGACCACAACAACTGCCCACTTGCATCCAGTTTTGCCAAAAAGGCATCTGCCATTCCTCCACCATATTCTGTTTGCCAAGCTTTTGAGCCAACCAAACCAGGGCTTTCGGTAGTCCCTCCTGCTACAAAAATCGCCCCAGTGCCCAGTGGATCAAGTTTCAGATCCTGGCCGTATTCCTGCCCAAAGCCGCCTAAATAGCTAGCCCACAACAATTGACCATCCGCAGAAAATTTGGTGACCATGGCATCATTCATCCCCCTTAAGGCATTCAGCCCTGCATTGCTTCCCAATGGGTAGTTGGCAGAGTAGGTTATTCCCGTAAAATAGAGGTTCTGCTGGGCATCTACTGACAGGGACCAGCCAGAATCATCACCACTGCCCCCACAATAAGTACTCCAAATGATTTTAAAATTGGGATCTAACTTCCAAAGCATAACATCCGCACCACCTGCGTTCTTGTTTTGGTAAGCATTGCGGGGAATAACCCCATTTAATGAATAAGTAGTACCCACCACATAAATATTATCCTGTTCATCACAAAGCAGAGCGTTTACCTCATCATCACTACCTCCGCCCAGATAAGTGGAAGTAATGTAGCGGCCATCTGTGGAAAAACGCGCCAAATAGCCATCCGTCGAAAAAGAAAAACGCTCTTGGAGTTGACCAGGAGCGGCGATACCTGTTTCAGAAAACGTATTACCCCCAATAATAATATCTCCCCGCTGGTTCATGGTTAGGGCAAAAGCACGATCATGATCGGGTCCTCCCCAATAACGACTCCAAATGCGGTTCCCATCGATAGTGAATTTAGCCAAAAAAACATCTTGCTTTCCGATGCGTTGGGCCATTTCTACTCCAGGACTGGCGATATCATCATTGGATTCGGTGATGCCTGTGACGATGAGTTCAGCAGTTGAGCTTAGGTGGATTGCGGTAGCACCATCATCCCGGCTTCCTCCAAAATAACTGGCCCAAATGCGATTCCCATTCGTATCAAACTTGGCAATCAAAGCATCATTGTCGCCATTGTGGATGCTTTGGTGGACCCCTCTGATGGCTATGTTGCTGGTCGACTCGGTCGTACCGCAAAGATACAGTTGCCCTTTTCCGCTGTATTCCAAATCCCATCCGTAATCATAACCGATGCTACCAAAGTAGGTCGACCATCTTAGACTGGGAATGGGGTCAATGATCAGGGTTTGGTTCAAGGCGCCACTCGGGCCACTAAATCCAACGGTAATGCTACCTTCTGGCTGCTGATCCTGATCAATCAAACGGTAGGTTAGTGGCACTTCCTGTTTGCTTTCGGCCCAAAAACTAGAAGGTATACTTTCCCGAAGGCTGCCCATGCTGAGCTGAAAATCCAGGCAATCCGGGTGAAAGTCCGTTTTTAAAGCCCCCTGGTAGCGTATTTTTATGTCGGCTATATCAGCGCCGGGATGCAGGATAAAATTGTATTCAAAAGCTTTTTTAGTGCCTGGATTGGCCACAAGCTCCAGGTCGATATTGGGATAAAGGTTATGGAAAATTATCTTTCTATGGTGTCGAACCCGCAGTCCAGCAGGATGGTCTGCCGGGTAAAAAATCAGGTAATCTTTGGCCGCTTCCAGAGATTCAATTTGAACATCAGGATTCGATCCGGGAAAATCAATATCTACCCGGTGAAACTGGTAAGTCCTGGGCAATTTCCTGGATTTTTTGGTTTTGGGATCAACAATGAGGATATCCCGAATAATTTGATAGGCATCGTAACTGAAACCTCTCTCGTGCACCTGAACGTTTAATCCCGATTGAGCGGTGTAGACAAAGCGAGTTGGAGATGTGGTGTTGTCCTGAGTATGGATTTGCCCCTGGTTTTCGATGAATCCATAGGGCTGCATGGTTTGGCTCCAGGAAGATTGGCTGAACAGCATCAGACAGGCTGACAAACAGAGGGCAAGTAATTTCATGGGAATATGATTTGCGGTTTTTGGACTAGCCTGGAACAAGGTATTCAGGCTTGCAAACCAAAGGTAAGATGCTTGCGGATGGAATGACCAAAGTAATGTATAAACGTAAGCATACGCTTTGTATACGTAGGGTTTTATTGAAGCAACGCAAAAATATCCCCGCCTTTTAATTGTGAACCAGCCCCAAAGGGGCGACATCTCATAAGGGAGGGCGCAGCCCTTTCGATTTAGGCCCAGGATCACCATCCTGCTCAGTATCTCAACTCCCAGCAGCTCACAGCTCCGCCATCCTCCCGCCCCAGGGCATCGCCTCCTCCAACTGAGCAGCCAAACGCAGCAACAAATCTTCTCGTCCTTGGGTGGCGGTGAACATCGTGCCAATCGGCAAGTTTTCATCCGTCCACAACGTTGGAATATTCATCGAAGGCTGCCCAGTCATATTGGCAAAAGGTGTCCAGGGAATGTATCCAAAAGCTTTATCCGCCAATTGACCAATGCTGGCCTTGACCAATGCACCCAAATTAAAAGCATTGATGAATTTCAGTAAAGCTTGCTCTGCCGCGGAATTTTGTAAAGCACCAATTTTGATGGGTTTGGAGGCCAAAGTGGGCGTCAGCAGCAAATCGTATTGCTGGTGAAAGTGCGCTGCCCGTTGAGCAATTTCGTTCCATTCTTTTTTGGCCCGCGCAAAATCTCCCGCCTTAAAAGTACTCCCCAATAGCGCCAGGGCATAAGTATTGGTTTCAACATCGGCAGCAGTAGCCTTCCGTTTAAGGTATTTGCCCAACTGATGGAGTTCAGCATTGGTTTCGCCAGCAATCACCACCAGAAATCGCTCCAATAAATCTTCTTTCAAATAAGGCAAAGTCACTTCTACTACAGTATGCCCCAAATCGGTCAATTGTTTGACCATTTTCGCAACAGCGTCCTTGCATACTTGATCTACAGGCAGGCCCAAGGTATGCTCAATACTGAAGCCAATCCGCAATTGGCCGGGGTTTCGCCCCAACTCAGCGAGGTATGCTCCATTAGGTACGGATACCTGATTCGGATCTCCGGGCATACAGCCCTGCATGGCATCCAAATAAGCAGCGGTGTCGCGTACCGATCTACTTACACATCCTTCTACGACCCCGCCACTCCACATTTCCCCGAAATTTGGGCCAAGGGAAATTCGACCACGGGTTGGTTTCAACCCAAACAATCCGCAGCAAGATGCAGGAATACGGATAGAGCCGCCGCCATCGCTAGCGGTAGCAAGTGGCACTATACCTGCAGCAACAGCGCTTGCGGAACCACCACTGCTGCCTCCAGAGGAATGTGCCAAATTCCAGGGGTTGCGGCTAGGCCCAAACAATTCCGGCTCGGTATATGGGGTAAGGCCAAATTCCGGGGTATTGGTTTTGCCCATAATCACCAATCCTGCCGATTTGATCTTTTGAATGGCATAGCTGTCCACGCTTGACACATAGCCGGTATATGCCTTACAACCGGTTCGAATCGGCGTATTTTTGATCTCCAGCCCCAGGTCTTTGACCAAAAAAGGCACTCCGGCAAAAGGGCCAGCCAGGTTGCCATCATTGATGGTTGCTTTTGCCAATTCATACAAAGGATGGATAATGGCATTGACTTTAGCATTGACTGCCTCTGCCCGCTGTATGGCGGCATCTAAAAGTTCGCTGGCACTAACTTCTTTTTTTAGAACGAGCGCTGCCAACCCCATGGCATCGTGTTGCCGGTATTCTTCGTAACTCAACATAGATTAAAAAAGTTTACTTTATTAAAACCAATCAATACCGGGCATTTCCCAGTTTTAATTTTTACATCACATTCAAATCTAAAAAAAAATTGGCTATTGAAGCAATTTCCCCTTTTTTATTCTTCGTTATTCAGCTAGGTGTAGGAAATACACTATCTTACCTGCCATTTAACTTTCAAACAAAAAACGTTCAATCACAACGACAATGAATAGACGGACATTCAACCAATTGGCATTGAGCGGCAGTATGGCTGCTTTGCTTCCAGAATTTTTGCTGGCCGACAAACGCCCAATTAGCGTACAACTCTACAGCGTACGTGACGACATGCAAAAAGACCTCGTTGGTACCTTGAATGCAGTAGGGAAAATGGGGTACAAACTGGTAGAAGGCGCAGGCTACAATCAGGGCAAATTCTACGGCAAGTCGCCTAAAGAATTCAAAATGATCCTGTCAGATGCCGGTCTTTCCATGCCCAGTGGCCACTTTGGTTACGGCAGTGCCAACTACGATCCCAAAACGCGCACCATCAATGATGCCTACAAAATGGCCATCAATGATGCCGCAGAAATTGGCCACAAATACGTCATTGCACCCTACATGATTGACGAAGATCGCAAAGGGGACAATTTGAAGCAATACATTGAAGGACTGAATGTTGCGGGTGAATTGTGTAAAAAAGCAGGCGTGAAATTTGGTTACCACAACCACGCTTTTGAATTCGAAAAAGAAGGCAACCGCCTCATCTATGACATGATCCTGCAAGATACTGATCCAAATCTGGTGATTTTGGAAATGGACCTGTATTGGACAGAGTTAGGCAAAGCGAACACCATTGAGTTGTTGAAAAAGAACAAAGGCCGCGTTCACCTTGTACACGTGAAAGACATGGCCAAAACTGAAAAACGCGAAACGGTGGAAGTAGGTGACGGCAGCATCAATTTCCAGGAAATTTTCAAATACACGCCGGCTGCTGGGGTAAAATACTATGTGGTTGAGCTAGAGCATTACGTAACTACGCCTATGCAAGGCATCGAAAAAGCCTATCAGGGCTTGAAGAAACTCAAGTTCAAATAGACAAAAATACTCATAACACAACAGGGGAAAGGCTAGTATTGCTTTTCCCCCGTTTTTTTTTGTCAAGTCCCAAATGCAACTTTAACAAAATTTTAAGAACCTCCTCATTCAATACTCCAAAGTATATTATAGGAAATTTTAAAAAAAAGATATTTTTTTTTGTTAACGTCGATCTTTTACGAACAACACAACGTTATAATCATAACTTTGCTCTGCTTGAATTGTAATAACCTTAACCGAACACTGCACCGTATCTCAATTATGGTCACAAACAAACTCAAACGGCGTTTGCTCCGGGCACGCGTGGTTCTTAATCAGGCCATTCGCCAAATCCTGGAAATCAACCGCCTTCGAAAGCAGCTTCCTTTTTTCCAAAATCGCGAAGCAAAAGCAAAAGAAATTGAGCAGGATCTTAAACTGCTCAACAAAATTGCTCAACAACAAGCCGTATTGATCAAAAAGTACGAGGGAGAATTGGAGACAGTTGAAACCGAACCATGAAACCGTTGTAAAAGGGTTGAAAAGCTGAATTTATTTGCTTTTCAACCCTTCCACTACCCCTCTCAAATGCCCCAACATTTCAGTGCGTTTGCTACATGCCTGTTCCAGTTGCTCATAGGGAACAGGATCTCCGATGTTGATGCGCACCGTGCGTTTCATTTTATTGATGGCTTCATACAGCAACATTCCCAAACGTAGGGGCATGCTGAATTGACTCACCATTTGAAAGAGTCGACTATTTTGTCCTTCAATGTACAATGGAATCACGGTAGCCCGAGATTGTTGAACAAGCTTCATGACAAAATTCTTCCATTCCATTTCTTCGGCAGGCCCAAACCAGGTGCGCGAAGTTGCTACAGCTCCGGAAGGGAAAATCGCCAATGCCTCTCCATTTTTCAGGCGCTGAATGGCTTTGTCGCGGGAGTCTATGTTGGTACGCAAAGCTTCTTTGGTTTCCCTGAAATCGATGGGTAAAAGATAAGGCTTCAAGCGTTCATCGCGGGTCAGTACTTCGTTGACCAAAAACACAAATTCTTTGCGCACTTCGGCCACCAAAGCCGCCAAAATCAGGCCGTCAACCAATCCAAAAGGGTGGTTGGAGATGTATACCACGGGGCCTTCAGTAGGCACTTTGGCCAATTGTCTTGGATCATAATCCAGGGTTACCTTCAGTTGTTCCAAACCGAGGCTCCAAAGCGAAGTAGCAGGCACATCGAGATCGCGAATTTTATTGTAAAGGCGCTCAATTCTGGCGCGACCAGTGGCATACTCAATCCCCTCAATCACAAGTTTTTTCCACCAGGGGTCATTTGCATCGGCATAAGTAAATTCTGCCCAACGTCCTTCGTTGCTAATAGTTTGGTTGTTCTCCATTGTCTTCTATTCCAGCCTTTCAATGCCAGCAATCAGTTTTTTTGCCACATCCCGGTAATCAAATTCACTTTTCACTAAGTTTCGGGCGGCTTTTGCCAATTTCGGCACAAGTTGCGGATTTTCTTGCAAAAGTGTAAATTGTCGGACAAATTCTTCTGGGGTATTCGCAAACAATGCCTGCTGCCCGTCTTTTGCCAGGATTCCTTCCATGGCTATCGAGGTAGCCAATACAACCCGCTCCATAGCCATGGCCTCCAGGATTTTTACTTTCAACCCACTCCCCGAACGCAGTGGAACCAAAGATATTGGATGTTGAGCTACAAAGGTATTGGCATCGGGTACTTCGCCCAAAAACCGCACTCCAGGGATTTTGTGTTTCAGAAAATGCGCTGGTGCTTTTCGCCCTGCAATTTCAAAGTGCAGCTGCGGGTACTTGCGGTGCAACAAGGGCCAAACTTTTTCCAAAAACCAAAACAATCCTTCTTGATTGGGTATCCAGTCCAAAGATCCAATGAATCCCAGACTCAAAGGCTGGCTTTCCCTATGTTCTTGCATTGGATAGGCGTCTACATCCAATCCAATTGGCGCAACCAGTTGGTAGCCCTTGTAACCCAGTTGCTGAAATACCTCTAAGTCGTGGACTGAAACGGTGGCCAACAAATCGTATTGCTGCAGTTGAGCAATCTCAAACCGACGCAATTTATGGGTTAGGTAGGCCAGGTAGCTGCGTTTCAAGCCAGCACGGGTATTGGCAATGACCCGTTCCCAAATCGAAAACTCCACGTTGTGGCTGCGCATCACCACCACAGCTTTGCTTTTGCTGCGAATAAAAGGAATGTAAGGCGCTACATAAAGGGTTTCCAGCAAGATGGCATCGTAGGCATGGCGCTCCAAAGCTGCTGCCAAAGCTGCTTCAAACTCCGGAGTGATGAACCTTGAGACATGGTACGACTTCCGGGAAAACAGGTTAGAAAATGCCCCCCATGCCGAAAGGTGGTTTTCAACCGCTACTGCATTGATTTCGGTGTAATGCGAAAATTCGGCAGGCCATTCGGCATCGGTGTAATAATGTTTGCTGGTATTCATCGTGAGCAGATCCACCGTACAGCCTTGCTCCACTAGCCCTCGGCTGAGGTAATACACGGCAATCGCTTCTCCTTCTTTGAGTGGGAAGGGGAATTTTTTGCACAATTGAAGAATCCGCATCTTGTTACTATTCGATTATGGTTTCACGCAGATTTGACACAGATGTAGGCGCAGATTTAACGCAGAAAAATCTGTGATAAATCTGCGCCTACATCTGTGTCAAATCCGCGTGAACAAAAAAAGGATTATTTCCTACTGTTGTTGTTCCGATTCACATCTGCCATCCGCGCAGAAGGATCGATTACCACGCTTTCGATCTCGGTTGCTTCTACGGGCAAGCGCAGTTCGTAGCTAGGATTTACCCAGGGCCAATCTGCCACCACTCGATAGGGAATAGTTTGATTTTCTGCCGGTTTTGCTCCGCGCATGATGTCCAATGGTATGTTGATCAGTTCTTTTTTGCCGCTTTTGTAAGTGATTACTACATCCACCGGCATGGGCATTTTGCCCAACCGCTTCAGGGTAATTTTGGTTTCCTTGCCATCCGAGTCAATCGCATCCACCCCGTAATCGATGTAATGGGTTGTATTGACCCAGTATTCCTTGTACCAGTCCAGTTCCAATCCCGACACTTTTTCCATGATCCGAATTACATCGTTGGGGTTGGGGTGCTTGAATTTCCAGGTGTTGAAATACAACAATAGTGCCTTATCCAGGGCAGGTTTACCAATCACATACTCCATCTGGTTCATAAAAATAGCTCCCTTGCCGTAGGCGGCACTGCCGTAAGCGTAATTGGTGGAGTAATGATCGGCGTGGGTACTCATGGGTTCTTCATCGCCAGAGGAAACCAAGCGGAAGTAGCCTGCATAGGTAGAAATGAAGGGATTTTCTACCTTATTCCGGTTCGGGATCAGGTTTTCGCCCGCCAAAAAATTTGAAATGTCTTGGGTGGCATAGTCCGTAAATCCTTCGTCCATCCAAGGGTACAGACTTTCATTGGAGCCCAGGATCATTTGGTACCAACTGTGCATCAACTCGTGTACCGATACGCCCACCAAACTTGGAAGCGAGCGGTTGCCCGTAATCAGCGTGGCCATCGGGTATTCCATCCCGCCATCTCCTCCTTGTACAAAGGAATATTGCTGATAAGGATATTGCCCATAGCGGCGATTGATGTAACTAAAAGCCTTGTCCATGATATTGGGAAGGGCAGCCCATACATCCTGGGTACGCTCATTTTTGAGGTAAAAAAAGTTCAGTGTAAGGCCATCGGGGCGCTTGAGGCTGGTATGGGTATAATTCGGATCGGCAGCCCACATGAAATCGTGCACATTGGGTGCTTTGAAGTGCCAGGTGAGCTTGTTACCTTTTGCTGGCTTGGGGCTTTGCCCTTCTGGCAAGTACCCATGGCCAATTTCTTCCGGGTTTTGCAAATACCCCGATCCACCCAATACGTACTGCTTGTCGATCGTGATTTTTACGTCAAAATCGCCCCAAATCCCATAAAATTCGCGGGCGATGTAAGGGTTGGCATGCCAGCCCTGGTAATCGTATTCGCACATTTTGGGATACCATTGCGCCATGGAGTAGTCTACGCCCTCTGCATTGTCGCGGCCTGAGCGGCGAATTTGGACGGGAACCTGCCCATCAAAATTCATCTCAAACGTCACTTTACTTTTGGGTAAAATGGGCTTATCGAGCGCAACTTCCAGGATGGTGCCTTCTACCAGGTATTTCAGCTCTTTGCCGTCCATCGTGAGTTTGTTCACCTTCAGGTAGCCGATTTCGTTGGGTTTCAGGTTGCCAATGCGGCTACCCACCCGTGGATCTGAATCCAAAAGCGTTTGAGAGCGCACATCCATTGCGCTTCCTGGCTGAAAAGCATTGAAATACAAGTGATAAAATACGCGGGTAAGCGTATCCGGCGAGTTGTTGAAATACACCAACTGCTGGGTTCCAGCGAACTGGTCTTTATCGACGTCAAAGTCGATGTTCATTTGGTATTCTACTTTTTGCTGCCAGCGATCGGCTTGGCTCCAGCCCAAACCGGGCAACATTGCAATGCTCGCGATCAACGCAAAGCGGTTCCACTCCCTCATTTATGCAGGTTTCGGTTAAGAAAGAAATATTGGAAAGCGAAAATAACCAGGAATACCAGAAGCAAGATTAGAAGAAGAGAAATAATCGGCGGAAAACGCCTTTAAGTAGGCCAATGGCAAATGTCTTGAAAAAAATAAGGTGAGCAACACAACGAACGCTCAACTTCGTACCCTTGCTGCGTTTCCACCCTGGGGGATTAGAAGGAGCAGCTCAAGTGCGCTCACCGGACTGCAAAAGTAGTATAAGCCAGCAATTCTGCAAATACTTTTTACTTTTTTTAATTTTTAATGAAAGAAAAATAAAAGTTGCAATCCCGCTCCATAGAAAACTTAAACCCCGCATTCCTGCGTTTATCATAAAAATCTCTGGTAAAGCCATGTCAAAAATCGGTCTTCTGCTGGTATGCAGCCTATCCACATTCGTTGCCCACGCTCAATTCGGGATCAATTCCAGTTTCCGCTTCAACAATGCTCCAGGTTGGAATTACACCAATACTTCCAATAACAACGTCACGGTACTGCCGGGCAACAACTTTGCAGTTGGCCTTGACGTTTGGCTTCCCCTCAAAGGAGTGCGCCTAGATCTGGTTCCTGAGCTAAATTATACAAGGTACATTTCCAAAGTGGTGGATCTGGGCACTTTGGAAAATGAAATGGGCAGTATTTTTCTGAATTTAAACCTGTATTTTCTTGATTTGAAAGGCGACTGCAAATGCCCCACTTTTTCCAAATCAGGTAGTCTGCTCAACAAAGGTTTGTATTTGCAGGTTTCTCCGGGTTGGTCCGTCTTCCAGGGCAAAATCAACCTGTTAAACGGAGCAGGTGCCCGCAGCCGCAGCAACGCACCGAGCATTGGAATTGGCATGGGTTTGGACATGGGGCTATCTGAAAAGATCACCATAACGCCCTTTGGCGGCGTCCGGTATTACCCCAAAGCCCGCTGGTTTGGCCTCGAAGAATCGCTGCAACTAGATCCCAGCGTTGGCGATTTAATGGTTTCCAACGAATCCACCCTTACCCAGGTTTATGCTGGGTTGCGCATTGGTTTTCGATTGGACAAACAATAAGGGGTTTTAAGTTTTTGGTTTTAAGTTGCACACAACTTCTCTATCTGTGTTAATTTGTGTGAAATTTAATACTCAAAGCTAAAACAGATGAAAAACCTTACATCAGCATTCTTTTTCTGCCTGAGCCTGTGTCTCAGTTTTCCCGTTTTTTCCCAAACCACCACACTTCTCCTCAAAGGACCGCAACAGCTCAGTGTAGCCAAAAGTCCAGAGAGCGTGGGCATGTCTGGCGTCAAGCTCAGTCGCATCGACAAGGCCATGCAAAACCTGGTAGCTTCCGACCAATTGCCGGGCATGGTAGCCCTGGTGGTGCGCGACGGACAAATTGTTTACCAAAAAGCCTACGGCACTGCCGATGCCCAAACCGGGCGTGCCTTCAAAGTGGACGACATTTTCCGCATCGCTTCGATGTCAAAAGCCATCACCGTTACTGCGGCGATGATGTTGTACGAAGAAGGCAAGTTTTCACTGGATGAACCCATCTCCAAGTGGATTCCTGAATTCAAAAACCCGCAGGTCATCAGTACTTTCAATGCGGCAGATACCACTTTCACCGCCGTTCCAGCCAAAAGCGAAATTACCGTGCGCCAGTTGATGAACCATACTTCAGGCCTCAGCTACGGCGTCATTGGCGACGAGCGCTTCAAGGCCATCAATGCCAAAGCTGGCATCGTGGACCTCTACACCACCAAAGCCGTGACCGTTGCCGACAACATCAAGAAACTGGCCAAACAGCCGCTGCTGTTCACACCGGGTGAAAAATTTTCGTATGCCTTAGGCTTGGATGTGTTGGGCTACCTGATTGAAATCTGGTCTGGCCAGTCATTCGACCAATACCTCCGCAGCCATCTGCTTGATCCTATGGGCATGAACGATACCTACTTTTATTTGCCGGATGCAAAAAAAGAGCGCCTGGTACCGGTACAGCGCCCCAGCACGGACACAAAAAAATGGGAGCGTTTTCCAGTCACTTTTTACGATCCGAACTACCCCATTAGCGGCGCCAAAACCTGGTATTCGGGTGGTGCAGGCTTGTCCAGCACCGCCAAAGATTATGCGGCATTCCTGCAAATGTTGCTCAATGGCGGGGTGTACAATGGCAAACGCTTTTTGTCACCTTACACGGTATACCTGCTTACCGTCTCCAACCAAATCGGCGATTTGTGGGGTGGTGAAAAGGGCGACTCCCAATTCAGTCTGGCCTTCAGCGTTGTGACCAAACAAGGCCAGGACAAAGGCAACGGCAGCGCCGGGCGCTTCAGCTGGGGCGGCTACTTCAACACCAACTACTGGGCCGATCCCAAAGAACGCCTGATCTTTTTGTTGATGAAACAAACCCAGGCCGCACCGGATGGAGGAAGTGAAGGAATATTGACGAGATTGGTTTATTCGGCGATTGAAAAGTAAGTCTCGTTCAATGTCCAATAGCCAATAATCAATATCCAATGTCCAATGTCCAAATGGGGTAGTGCTGTGTTTGTGTTTTGAGATTGGGATTGTGCGGATGATCAATAGAGATCTGGAATCCTTCAGGAAGGGTCGATTGGTGCTAAATTGATCACAGTTTTTAACCCCGAAGGGGTGACAGGATTATAGAAAAAAATGGCATGAAGATGTATTTGAACCCCGAAGGGGTGACATTATTTGACCGTACCCTCGCCGTTTTATTTCATAATGCCACCCCTTCAGGGTTTCTCTTACTGAAATAAACACGGTTATTCTGCTATAATCCTGTCACCCCTTCGGGGTTGAAGGCAGAACCAATCGGCCCCTGCCTTAAAGGGGCTTGGGGGTTGGTAATCACCAGCACAATCTTGCCAGCAACGCTCCTTTGGACATTGGACATTGATTATTGGCTATTGGACATTGAAGGAAACCGCTTCGGTTCCGCTTCACTCATCATTTTATAAACCGCCTCAAAAACATCTTCCGGATTCGGTTTGGTGAAGTAATCGCCATCCGAGCCATACGGAGGCCGGTGTGCTTTGGCGGTGATGGTCAGCGGAGCAGAATCGAGGTACTGGTAACCGCTTTGTACTTCCAGCACTTCGCGGAGCATGAAAGCCGATGCGCCACCAGGTACGTCTTCGTCCATGAAGATGACGCGATTGGTCTTTTGTAGCGAATGGACAATGCTGTGTTGCACATCAAAAGGCAAAAGGGTTTGCACATCGATCAGTTCAACCGAGATGCCAATTTTCTCCAGCATTTTCATGCCTTCCTGGGCCACCCGTACGCAAGAGCCGTAGGTTACGATGGTAAGGTCGGTGCCTTCGTGCAGCACTTCCGGGATACCGATGGGAACGGTGAAGGTACCGAGGTTGTCGGGCAGCATTTCTTTGAGGCGGTAGCCATTGAGGCATTCCACGATGATGGCGGGATCGTCGGATTGCAGCATGGTGTTGTACATGCCAGCAGCCTGGGTCATGTTGCGGGGAGTCAGGATGTACATGCCCCGCAAGGAGTTGATCATCATGCCCATGGGCGATCCGGCATGCCAGATGCCTTCCAGGCGGTGACCCCGAGTACGGACAATGATCGGCGCAGTTTGAATGCCGTTGGTGCGGTAGCGCAGGCAAGCCACATCGTCTGAAAGAGGCTCCAGGCCGTATAAGAGATAATCGATGTATTGAATTTCTGCAATGGGCTTCAGGCCGCGCATCGACATGCCGATGGCTTGTCCCATGATCGACCATTCGCGGATGCCCGTATCAAACACGCGCTTCTCGCCGTGCTTGGCTTGCAAGCCAGCAAAACCCTGATTGACGTCTCCGATTTTGCCTACATCTTCGCCAAAACCAAATACCCGGGGGTCATTTTGCAATAGGGCGTCAAAATTAGCATTGAGGATTTCGAAGCCGTTTTTGAGTGGGGAGTCCTCACTGTAAACAGGAGCAACCACGGGTACTTTCAGCGCCGAATAGGGCGTTTCGCTGTACAAGTGGGTATGGTAACGCTGTTGCGCTTGTGCTTCAATGTCTTTTACCCATTTGGCCAGGGTCTGGCGGGCCAAAGAATCTTCTCCCAGGGTGCTGTACAAGATGCGCCGCGCATTTTGCAACAACTCACTGATCACAGGGGTGATCATACCTTTTTCTTCTTCTACCAGTGGGCCAACTTGGGGGTGCTGGCTTAGCAGTTGTTGGTAAATCCCTTCCAACTGTTTGCGGGTTTGGGCCGTTGGCGTAGCGTAAGCTTTCCAGGCGCGATCGCGGGCATCTTTGACCGTTTTGCGGGCTTTATCGCGAATTTGGCGAATTTCTCCGGGACTGGCGTAGCCTTCGGCAATCATCCATTGCTCCATTTGGAGGATGCAATCGTAATCACGCTCCCATTGCAAGCGTTCTCTGGATTTGTAGCGTTCGTGAGAGCCAGAGGTGGAATGCCCCTGCGGTTGGGTCACCTCCTGAATGTGGATGAGGGCAGGTTGGTGGTTGACGCGCGCGTCTTCGATGACTTGTTGGTACAAAGCCACTAATTCCGGATAGCGCCAGGCTTTTTCGGTGTAGATGCGTACACCCGCGCCATTTTCATCGGGCTCAAAACCTGACAATACGGCGGAGATGCTGCTTTTGGTAGTTTGGTATTCCAATGGAACCGAGATGCCGTAGCCATCGTCCCAAACAGAGATCACCAGTGGCACCTGCAAAACCCCGGCAGCATTGATCACTTCCCAAAAAATCCCCTCTGAAGTACTGGCATCGCCAATGGTAGAAAAGCAGACTTCATTGCCGTTTACAGAAAAAGCTGTCCCATTGGCCAGGGTTTCGCTTTCGCGGTATTTTTTGGAAGCAAAAGCAAAGCCCAACGCCCGAGCCATTTGGCCTGCCGTACAGGATACATCGGCAGAAACGTTGTATTGCTCCAGTTGATTGGTCCATTCACCAGTGTGCGGATGCACGATGGGTGTGGCAAAGTGGTTGTTCATTTGCCGCCCCCCCGAGTAAGGATCGTTTTCGGTATCGGCGTACAATTGCGCAAAGTAGTCTTCCAAAGTGACGATACCCAAGGCAAACATCCAGGTTTGATCCCGGTAATATCCTGCACGGTAATCGCCCTTCAAAAAGGCCTTGGCCATGGCAACTTGAGGCACCTCTTTTCCATCTCCCGTAACGGCAAATTTTGCCTTTCCGGTTAACACTTCCTTGCGCGCCATCAGGCTGACTTCGCGGCTTACACAGCAGATGCGAAAATCCTCGAGAACTTCGTCTCGATTAAATTGTACACCTGCAACCATATGAGTCGCTTTTTTTTTCTTTAGTTCACCCACCATGTACTAGTTGGCTATGGTTTTATGCTGGTTAGCTATTGGCTAATTTCCGGGCAAAGATAGGAAAAAGAATGATGAGTTAGGAGTTAGGAGTTATGAATTAAGCCAGCGCTGTAATTTATAACTCATCACTCATCATTCATCACTAAACGATCGTTAACATTTCATTTGAAATTTAACAGGAGTCGTTGCGTTTTCCTTTCATAAATCGGACTAAATTTGTGAAGATTCAAAAACCAAAATCATTAGTGATGAAGAAAATGTTCTTTGTAGCCGTACTGCTGATGGGTGCCGTTTTCGCTGTTCAAGCGCAAGATAAAACACCAAAGATGGTATTCGAAGCCGAAACCATTGATTATGGAAAAATCAAAGAAGGTGCAGAACCTTACCGCGTTTTCAAATTCAAAAACATTGGCGATGCTGAGTTGATCATCACTTCTGCTCGTGGAAGCTGTGGTTGTACTGTTCCTACTTACACTGAGAAGCCAATCAAAGCTGGCGAAAGTGGCGAAATCAAGGTGCGTTACGACACAAAGCGTGTTGGTCCTTTCACCAAAAACGTAACCGTTACTACCAACGAAAAAGAAAATACCCACTTGTTGACCATCAAGGGTGAAGTCCTGAAAGCTGAAGAGCAGCAAGGCGTTCCTACCAAGACTGGTGGCGTGTTCAATAACTAAGTATTTTTTTGCGTCAAACCAAGACAAAATATTCTTCTGCGGAAGAATATTTGCCAAAAGCCTTTCACTTTTCGAAGTGGAAGGCTTTTTTTGCTTCGGAGACCGGGTCGCTGAGCGTAGCCGAAGCGCCCGGTCGCTTCGGGTTTTTCTTTTTCGCTTCGCAATCCGGGCGCTTCAGGCGCTTCGGCTACGCTCAGCGACCGGATCGCGAAGCAAAAAGAAAAACCCTTGCTGAACCACTCCAGCAAGGGCCTCTAACCCAAACAAATAAACACAAAAACTACTTTAAGATGCTGTAAAGCTACAATACTTTTTTCACGCAATCAAATATTTTATCAAAATTTTGTTCTGCGAAAGTAAATTTCGTAAAACATCCCATCGCATTTAGATAAATAGCTTCATTTTTATTACCATCCCTCATAGTTGCTTATCTTGTGGTATGATCGGCCAAAGGCTTATCTGTACCAAGTTGGTGCTGGATTATATCTGTTCAACAGAAACCAATAAAACCATGCGTTTTCTGAAATTTATACTGCTTGCACTTTTGGGTGTAAGTTTACTCTGGGTGCTGAATACCCACAACCCATTTGGTTCGCCACTGCCCGCCATGGGGCCCTTGCTCAATCCAGTTAGCGGATTTTGGGCAAATGCGGAAAAGAAAGGTGCATTTCCAGATTTGAAACTGTCTCTACCGGGTTTGAAATCTACGGTAACGGTGAAATTTGACGAGCGGCGAGTGCCGCACATTTTTGCCCAAAACAACGCCGATGCTTTTTTTGCCCAAGGCTACATCACAGCTTATAACCGCTTGTGGCAGATGGACATGTCGACCCGCAAGGTGGGAGGCCGTCTGGCCGAGGTAGTAGGCGAACGCGCCCTGGAGTCAGACCTGTTGCAACGCCGCAAAGGCATTGTAAAAGCAGCGGAGGAGGCCCTCAAAGTCTGGGAAAAATCGGCGGAAGACCTGGCCATCCTCAATGCCTATGTGGCTGGAGTAAATGCCTACATCAGTCAATTGAAACCAGCACAATACCCCCTGGAATACAAACTCCTGGGATTCAAACCTGAGCCTTGGACAATGCTGCGTTCTGTGCTGTTTTTCAAAGCGATGCAAGAAGATCTGTGTGCCCGCAACGAAGACCTGGCCGCAACCAACACCCTCAAAATCCTGGGTGAAGAACGGTTTCAAGATTTATTCCCGGAATACAACCCCAAACAATCGCCAATCATTCCCAGTGAGGTAAAGTGGAATTTCGCACCAGTAAAACCACAAATCAAACTGCCCGAAAGTTTATTGAGTGGCCTTTTTCCCGAAAAAAACCTTCCGCAACCTTATGAAGGAATCGGCAGCAACAACTGGGCAGTAAGTGGGCAAAAGACCCTGAACGGCAATCCAATTTTGTGCAACGACCCCCACCTGGGACTTACCTTGCCCTCCATCTGGTTTGAGATCCAGATGCAAAGCCCCGAATTCAACAGTTATGGCGTGTCTTTGCCCGGTTTGCCTGGGGTAATCATAGGTTTCAATGAAAACATTGCCTGGGGGCAAACCAATGTTGGACAGGATGTACTGGATTGGTACGCCATCAAATGGGTAGACAACAAGCGCCAAAGCTACCATTTTGACGGCGGAACCCGCGAGGTAGAAACCCGCGAAGAAGTGATCAAGGTTTTGGGTAAAAAGGAGCCACTCAAAATTCAGGTCAAATACACAAATTGGGGCCCATTGGTTTTTGAAGACTCCACTTCCTCGGCTTATTATGGGTTGGCTATGCATTGGCTGGCTTCAGATCGACCAGACAAGCGCTCGTTTTATGAAGCCAGTACCTTCATTCGCCTGATGAAGGCCAAAAACTACAATGAATATGCGGAGGCCTTAACCGGTTACGATGCACCTGCACAAAACTTCGTTTTTGCCGCCCGCGATGGCGACATTGCATTGAAAGTCAATGGCAAATTTCCCATCAAGCAAAAAGAACAAGGACGTTTTGTACAGGACGGATCACTGTCTAGCAATGCCTGGCAGGGTTTTATCCCCCGCGATCAAATTCCGCAGGTGCGCAATCCGCAGCGGGGCTTTGTTGCTTCGGCCAACCAAAACTCGGCAGACCAAACTTATCCGTACTACTATAATGGTGGCTTTGATGATTATCGGGGTCGATTCATCAACCGCAGCCTGGCGGCCATGGAGAAAATCACGGTCAAAGACTTGATGGGATTGCAAAACAACCCACACAGTTTGCAGGCTGAAGAAGCATTGCCTTTGTTTTTAAAGCTCTTGCCGCTTGATCAACTCAATGCAGAGGAAAAGGCGGTGTACCAAAAACTCAGCAAGTGGGATGGCAATTACAATTATCAAAAAACCGAGCCAGTGGTTTTCCAAACCTGGTTTGACAGTACTTACATCTACACTTTTGATGAACTCATCCAATGGCGCGATTCCGTTGAAGTGATGAATGTAGAAAGCTGGCGCTTTTTAGAGTTGCTGGAAAAAACGCCAGAACACGAGGTATTTGACTGGCAAAAAACCAAAAAAATAGAAAATGCTGCCGAGGTTTTGCTGATGACTTTCCGCAAAGCTTGTGCCCAATTCAAAAAAGCACCCGCTAAAGCCTGGCGCGAAGTCAACAACGCCTCGGTCAATCACTTGGCGCGCATTCCGGCGTTTTCGCGCAGCAACTTGCCCATCAGTGGGTATGCGCAGGCACCCAATGCAACCCGCAACAACCACGGCCCTTCCTGGCGCATGGTGGTTGAAATGGCCAAAGACGGCGTCAAAGCCTGGGGTGTTTATCCGGGGGGTACATCCGGGAATCCAGGCAGCCCATTTTATGACCACATGGTGGATCAGTGGGCCAAAGGCGAGTACAATGAGCTGTTCTTTATGCGCAATGCGGAAGACAAACGAAAATCAACCGTAAGTGAATGGTCATTTGGCTCCATAAGTAAATAATTCAAAACAACAATCATCATGCTTAAAAACATGCTTTTGATACTGGCACTAGCCGTTGCTTATTGGCTGGTGCCGATGTTTTTGCCCTGGTGGAGCGTCGCCATTCCGGCTGCTATTTTTGGTTTTCTGGCCAAAAACAACCTGCGGGCCTTTTCTATTGCATTTCTGGTTTTGGCACTGGTATGGGGTGTACCGGCACAAATGCAAAATGCGGCCAATGCGGGATTACTCGCGGGCAAGATGGGCACCTTATTGGGTGGCCTGGGAGCCATTCAAATGGTATTGGTTACGGCAGTATTGGGGGGATTGATCGGGGGAATTTTTGGTTTGTTGGGTTATTCCTGCAAGCAGATCACCGCACGTTGAGTTTTTTTACTTAATTTTTAATTGCAGCTAAACCAGGAAGGCTTTTCTCAGTCCAAGGGAAAAGCCTTCTTATGAAATCTTATACTTTTTTATTCGTCTTTCTATTCACCACAATGGCGGCTTTTGGCCAGAATTTCAGTCAAGTCGACGCCGTACTCCAAAAGAACTTGCCTGTATACCGCAACAAAGTATGCGTAATGGTTCAGCAGCAAGGCAAGCCGATTTACTACCGCAGTATCGGTGGCTATGATTCGGTGTCGGTTGCGGCGGTAGCTTCGGTGAGCAAAACTTTCAGTGGAATTTTGATACTTGCTTTGGTAGACAAAGGGTTGTTGAGCCTGGATGATACGCTCGGCAAGCACTTGCCCATTTTTACCCGTTACGGCAAGGGAAGTCCTACCATTCGGCAATTGTTCTCCCACTCCAGCGGTTTTCCTGGAGATGAAACTGCCGATTTTCTAACCAGCAAAACCAAGACGCTGGAAGAAGTAGCCAATTCAATTGCCGAAACCGTGCCTTTTGCTTACAAGCCAGGGAAAGCTTTTGCATACGGGGGAATCTCGATGCAAGTGGCCGGAAGGGTTGCAGAAGTGGTGACGGGCAAATCCTGGAACCAGGCTTTCAATGAGTACTTGGGCAGGCCCCTGGGGTTAAGCAAGACAGACTTTTGCCTCTCCAGTCCAAGCAACCCACGCATTGCTGGTGGTATATGTACTTCGCCAAAAGACATTATGATCCTGGCCGAATTCATCCTCAACAAAGGAAAATTTAAGGGCAAGCAATTGATTGGTGCCAATGTGATGGAAGAGCTTTGGAAAGATCAAACCAATAAAGCGCCACAATTGGCCTCCCCATATCCGGATAATCCCCAAAACAACAATCCTTACCGCGCCCCGATTATCTATTATGGCATTGGTACCTGGCAGGATATCTACAATCCCAGTACCAAGTACCAAGAACAGATCAGTGGTGCGGGTGCTTTCGGTACTTATTTTTGGGTTGATAGAGTCCGGGGAGTTACGGGCGTCGTGTTTATGTCTTCCATTTCGACCATTACTACTCCCTTTACATTCCAACTGGTGGATGCCATACGCGAAGCGCTGAATGTGAGCACCAGTACAAAAGCGATTGTCCCACAAGAACGAATAAGGGTATTTCCCAATCCAGCATTTAGTGGGCGCCTGTATGCCCGAACGGACAAGCAAGGGCCAGCGCTGTTGGTGAACCTTCAAGGGCGCGTTGTATCCCGATTTGAACTTCAGCAATTGAATCAGGGATTGGATGTACATACTTTGCCTACTGGCGTCTATTTTGTAAAATCAGCATTCGGCGTAGAAAGAGTTGTGCTGTTAACCGAGGTTGATTAATCACTTAAACGATCATTCCAGGAAGCTCGTCTATAAAAATAGGTTTTGCCCAAAAGGGAGGGCAATTTTGGGCAAAATCTATCCATCATGTGCGGACAATCACGTTATAAAGAAAGGTATCGCGAAAGCGCTGATTTTTTTGAAGGCGGCCCAAGGAATAAAAAAGAGTGGAAAGAATTTCAGCGCTACAAGCGCATGCAACAATCGCCACAAGCCAAGTTTTACAGACACCTCACCTGGTATCTGACCATTATGGGGTTCTTTCTTTTTAAAAACCACGGCAATATTTTTAGTTTTTATCCCATCGCTTTCTTTTGGGGGGCTGGGGTAGTGATGCATTACTTCTCTGTGTTCGGGTGGCCCAACGACCAAAAAAATGAGCCTGAAGAAGTGTTGGATGAAGAAGTGCAAGAACCCATTGTCAAAAAACCAAATTGGTCGGATAAAGACTTGGTGTAATTCGTTATTTTTGGCAAGGGTTTCGTTCGAACTGTGTAAATTTGTACTCGTACCGCCTACTACGGTATGAATTACAAAATACCCGTGTACGCAACCTATCTAATAATTTATGGGACGAAATAAAAAAAACTTGGAGCCACTTACGCCTTACGATATTGCTAGGAGAAGAGTGGAAGAAAAGAAAAAGTTTTACAGCCACCTCTCCACCTATGTGGTGATGAGTGTTTTTTTCTACCTGATCAACTATTTGAGCAATCCCACTTATTGGTGGTTTTTATGGCCGATGTTGGGATGGGGTGTAGGTTTGGCCATGCATTACGTCAAAATTTTTGGCATTCCTGGTTTGATTGAAGAAATGACCCCGGAATGGGAAGAAAAACAAATCCAGGCCGAATTGAACAAACTGGAAAAAAGAGGGATGAACACCTCCAAGCCTGAGCAAAAGGAAGAAAAACCGTTGGAATTGAAAGAACTGGAAAAACGCAAGCGCGATTCCTGGGACGACAGCGAATTGGTTTGAATACTTTTCAGCGTGTTTTTTCATGACGGAAGGTGTTTTTTTACTCCTGCTTAATTTTTTTTCACACTATCTTTGCTGCCGATTTTTTTGGATGCTGCATTGTACTTGTTTGGCATTCAAAGCAATTTCAAAAGACATGTTCATCACCCAAATTCACGGTTTTGTCAGATAGTTTGGTCATTATTCCTACCTACAATGAGCTGGAAAACATTGAGCGCATGCTCAACACCGTTTTTTCACTTGCTCATCCTTTCCACGTGTTGATCGTTGATGACGGTTCGCCTGACGGTACAGCACAAATTGTCAAAAACCTGCAATTGGTATATCCTGGTCGTTTGCATTTGCTCGAACGGGCAGGTAAATTAGGCTTGGGTACAGCCTACATCGCGGGCTTTAATTGGGGTTTGGCAAACAATTACGACTATATCTTTGAGATGGATGCCGATTTTTCGCACAATCCAAAAGATTTAATCCGCTTGTACGAGGCTTGTGCGGCAGGTGGAGCAGATTTGGCAGTGGGCTCTCGGTATACCCAGGGAGGCAAGGTCAGCAATTGGTCTTGGGATCGCATTGTGTTGTCGTATGGTGCATCCTTGTATGTTCGCCTAATGACCTTGATGATGGTAAAAGACCCTACGGCAGGATTCATTTGTTACCGAAGCAAAGTGCTGGCTAGCATCGACTTGAACAAAATTCGCTTTGTAGGCTATGCTTTTCAAATCGAAATGAAATATGCCACGCATCAGTTGGGTTTCAAGATAGTTGAAGTGCCGATCACGTTTGTGGATCGGGTGGCAGGGGTGTCCAAAATGTCGAGCAATATTATTCAGGAAGCGATTTGGGGTGTTTTTCAGATGAGATGGCGGAGTTTTTTCCAAAGTTACCGCAAACCGTAGCGACAACCCTATGTGGTTGTCCCTGAGTAGGCAACTGCAGTTGCCCAGAAGTAGGCAACTGCAGTTGCCCAGAAGTAGGCAACTGCAGTTGCCCATAAAAGAATCAATCGTACAATTGCCTTTTTGATTCGGATTACATACACTCCGCATGTTTTTTTTTACCATAAACGACAAATGCGCCTTTTGGGCGCATTTGTCGTTTATGGTAGGGGCGACCACGTAGGGTCGCCCTTACTAGTGTGGCGACCACGTAGGGTCGCCCTTACCTATTTTTTGTCTACTTCTTCGTATTCTACATCGGTCACATCTTCTGCGCCGTTGCTGCTCCCGTTTCCGCCAGCTGATCCTGCGTTTGGTGCAGTATCATCGGCACCAGCTTCGTTGCTTGCCTGATACAAATCCTGGCTAGCTGCCTGCCAGGCGGTATTCAGTTTGTTGGAAGCGGCATCGATGGCATCCAGATCCTGTGCTTTGTAGGACTCGCGCAATTCGTTGAGGGCCGACTCAATGTCTGCTTTTTTGTCAGCAGGAATTTTGTCGCCGTACTCTTTGATTTGCTTTTCAGTATTGAAAATCAAGCCATCCGCCGTGTTCAGCTTTTGGGCACGGTCTAGAGCCTGGCGGTCAGAATCTGCGTTGGCAGCTGCTTCAGCGCGCATGCGTTCGATTTCTTTTTGGTCAAGACCAGTAGAAGCTTCGATGCGTACGCTTTGCTCTTTGCCAGTGCCTTTGTCTTTTGCAGTTACGCTCAAGATACCGTTGGCGTCGATGTCAAAAATCACTTCCACCTGAGGTACACCACGAGGGGCTGGTGGAATGCCATCGAGGATGAATCGACCAACCGTACGGTTGTCTTTCGCCATCGGGCGCTCACCTTGCAGGATATGGATTTCTACCGTTGGCTGATTGTCAGACGCAGTAGAGTATACTTTAGATTTCTTGGTAGGAATCGTGGTATTGGACTCGATCACTACGTCGTACATGTTGCCCATGGTTTCGATACCCAAAGACAGCGGAGTAACATCGAGCAACAATACGTCTTTCACGTCGCCGCTCAATACACCGCCCTGGATAGATGCACCAATTGCCACAACTTCATCCGGGTTTACACCTTTGTTTGGTTTTTTACCAAAAAAGTCTTCAACCGCCTGTTGGATGCGTGGGATACGGGTAGAACCACCTACAAGGATAACTTCGTCGATGTCATTCTTGGTTAAACCTGCGTCTTGCAATGCTTTGCGGCAAGGCTCCAATGAACGTTGTACGAGCGTATCGACCATTTTCTCAAACTGAGCACGCGTCAATTTGGTGGTCAAGTGCTTGGGCACACCGTCAACTGCCGTGATGTAGGGCAGGGTAATATCGGTTTCAGTGGTAGAAGACAAATCGATTTTGGCTTTTTCAGCAGCGTCCTTCAAGCGTTGCAACGCCATCGGGTCTTTGCGCAAATCGATGTTTTCTTGCTGTTTGAACATTTCAGCCAACCAATCGATGATCACACCATCGAAGTCGTCACCACCCAAGTGGGTATCCCCATTGGTGGATTTTACTTCAAACAAGCCTTCACCCATTTCGAGGATGGAGATATCGAAAGTACCACCACCGAGGTCGTAAACCGCGATGGTCATGTCTTTGTTGCGCTTGTCGAGGCCATATGCCAAAGCGGCAGCCGTAGGCTCGTTGATGATGCGGCTGATTTTCAAACCAGCAATTTCACCTGCTTCTTTGGTAGCCTGGCGCTGAGAGTCGTTGAAGTAGGCAGGTACCGTAACCACTGCTTCGGTAACTTCCTGACCAAGGTAATCCTCGGCAATTTTTTTCATTTTCTGCAAGATCATTGCAGAGATCTCCTGGGGCGTATACATGCGACCGTCGATGTCTACCCGAACGGTGTCATTGTCACCTTTGACAATGGTATAGGCCATGCGGCTGATTTCACCTTGTACTTCCGAAGGGCGACGACCCATGAAGCGCTTGATGGAGGCAATGGTGCGCTTGGGGTTCGTAATGGCTTGACGTTTGGCAGGATCACCGATTTTGCGTTCACCGTTGTCTTGGAAACCTACAACGGATGGCGTGGTGCGCCGACCTTCGTCGTTCGGAATTACCACCGGTTCATTTCCTTCCATTACCGCCACACAAGAGTTAGTGGTACCAAGGTCGATTCCGATAATTTTTCCCATGTTTGTGTACTTTATGATGTTTATGAAGAGCTCATTCTTGCACTTTTTTGCTTGATTGAACTCAAAAATTCTGGTTTACGAGCTTTGAACAGCAAGGGATGTGCCAAAGGAGAAGGTGGCATGAAGGAACTGACATTTGGGCAGAAGAAAATGAAATCCATAAAAAAATCGGACAAAAGCAGTATTTCGGACACTAATGCAGGTCAAAATGACATAAAAGGGAAAGCAGAAACCTACCTGTGAATTCTACAACAATTCCCCACAATTGTGTAACACATCCCTTGCTGAAAGTACTCATCTTTGTGGCATTGTGAAAATTCATTTACCCCGCATCATGAAAATAGTTTTAATCATCAGCGTTCTTTTACTTGCCTCATTGCTGCTTTTTCAATTGTATCTGCTGCTGGCTTCCTATAATTCGGAAACCCAAAACTATCGTGTGGTCTTTAAAGGCAAGTTATTTGAAATTCGCCATTATCCCGCTGTCGTTATGGCTACTATCAATTCCACGGCAAAAACGTACCAGGAATTGGGCAGTTCCGGATTTGGAAAACTGGCCAAATACATCTTCGGTGGAAACGAAAGCAAATTGCACATTGCCATGACCTCACCCGTACACATGGACATCAACGATTACAACTCGTCCATGAGTTTTGTGATGCCCTCCAAATACCTTCAAGAAAATTTGCCCAAACCCATCAATGCAGAAGTCATGCTCGAAACCACAACTGATGAATACGTGGCCGCAGTTGCATTTGGCGGTTTTGCCACTGAAGAGGACGTCAAAATAAATACCCGCAAGTTGGAACGGGCACTAAAGGTAGCATCAATTGCCCATTACGGAAGCTTCCGCATGCTGGGCTACAACCCTCCTTTTCAACTACTGGGTCGCAAAAATGAAATCATCGTAAATGTGGAATGGGATCAAAAGGAACGATGAAAAAGAAACCAATCATTTGAAAGTAGCCGCCTTTTCTTTGGATGGTATCCAGCCAGGAAAGCCGCCGTACTGAGCCCGATAGAAGCATTAAGGTATGAATAAAGACTTAGAAATGCTAAAAAAGAACAACCACACTGACAACCACAAATATGTATTTTCCAAAAACATCGATCTGTATTTCATCGACGTTTACCATGCCTATAAATTTGTAACTCGCTTTTTCAGAGAGGTTTTTATTCCTCCATTTCATCTGCGCGCCATCATTGCTCAGTCTTATGAAATTGGCGTTAAATCGCTGCCTCTGATTACGGTTACAGGATTCATTATTGGCATCGTATTTACCAAGCAATCGCGGCCTTCATTGGAAAATTTTGGGGCAGCATCCTGGTTGCCAAACCTGATTGGTATTGCGATTATCAGGGCCTTGGGGCCGATACTTACCGCCTTGATTTGTGCCGGGAAAGTGGGATCAAGCATCGGGGCCGAGCTCAGTTCCATGAAAGTTACTGAGCAAATTGAAGCCATGGAAGTATCCGCCATCAATCCATTCAAATACCTGGCGGTCACACGAATCGTAGCCGCAACCACGATGATTCCCTTGCTGGCGGCGTACTGCATATTTATTGGGCTGATGGGTTCTTATTTCAACGTTCACAGCGAAGAAACGACAAGTTCCATCACTTTTTTTCAAGATGCATTTTCGAGCGTTACGTTCGTTGATCTATTTGCCGCATTGGCCAAAGCTACTCTTTTTGGATTTACCATTGGCATCATCGGGTGCTACAAAGGATTCAATGCCACCAAAGGAACCCATGGAGTGGGTAAAGCCGCCAATGAAACGGTAGTGCTGTCCATGTTCCTGGTTTTTGTGGAAGAAATTATCATTGTTCAGCTATCCAATTGGATTCGGTTTTACTAAATCATGGAAAAAGACGAATTGAAAAAACAGGAAAACGAACAGGAGGAGGTCATTGTCATCAAAGACCTGCACAAATCATTTGCAGATATTGGGGTACTGAAGGGCATTGATTTGACGGTTTTTAAAGGGGAGAATATTGCGGTACTGGGTAAATCTGGTTCCGGCAAATCGGTTTTGATCAAAATGATCGTGGGTTTGTTGAAGCCCGATAAAGGCGAAATAACGGTATTGGGACAGCAAGTCAACAAATTGAACCATGAAGAATTGGATACCCTGCGCAAACGGATCGGGTTTTCTTTTCAAAGCAGCGCGCTTTACGACAGCATGAGTGTGTACCAAAACCTCGCTTTCCCATTGACCATGAATGTGAAAAACCTCAAAAAGCCAGACATTGATGCAGCCGTAGAGGAGGCACTGCAAGCCGTAGGTTTATTGGAAAAAATAGCAGAAATGCCTGCTGATTTGTCCGGCGGACAACGCAAAAGAATTGGTATTGCCCGAACCCTCATCCTTAAACCTGAAATCATGCTCTACGACGAGCCTACCTCGGGCTTAGACCCCATCACCAGTGCTGAAATCAACAAACTGATCAACGATGTGCAACAAAAATACAATACGAGTTCGATCATCATCACCCATGATTTGACTTGTGCAAAAAATACCTGTAAGCGGATTGCGATGTTGGAAGAAGGCAAATTCTCTCAAATTGGAAAATTCGCAGAAATGTTTAAGGTCGATGACGAACAAGTAAAAGGTTTTTTTAATTACAATTTCATTCAATAAATCATGAACGAATCACACACTAAACATACGGTAATTGTTGGCCTTTTTGTTTTGGCTGGATTGATACTGCTGGTTCTAGGCATTTTCATGGTTGGCAATATACACGATACGTTTAAGCAAAAAATAGAAATTTTTTCCATTTTTGACGATGTAAATGGCTTGGAAAAAGGCAACAACATCTGGTTTTCAGGGGTGAAAATTGGGACGGTAAGCAGTTTGAATTTTTTTGGAAAATCACAGGTGGCGGTGAGCATAAAAATCGACATTAAACATCAACAGTACATTCGCAAAAATGCCAAAGTAAAAATAAGTGCAGATGGGTTAATTGGCAAAAAAATTCTGGTGATTTATGGCGGTACACCAAAATCCGGAGCGGTTCAGGAAGGAGATACCCTGGAGGTTGAAAAAACTTTTTCTTCTGAGGATGTACTCAATATGCTGCAGGAAAACAATAAAAACGTGTTGGCCATTACCACTGATTTTAAATCCATCAGCAAAAACCTGGCCGCCGGAGAAGGAAGCATTGGGAAACTGTTGAAAAACGATGCCGTGTACAACAACATCAATGCAACCACCGCATCGCTGCAAAATACCGCCATCAAAGCAGACCAGTTGATCAACTCTTTGGTGCACTTCAGCGCAGGGCTGAACAAAAAAGGAACCCTCGCCAACGATTTAACCAGCGATACCCTCGTGTTTAGTTCGGTAAAAACGACCGTTGTGCAGTTGCAACATATAGCAGATACGGCCAGGGTGTTTATTGCAAAACTCAAAGAAATGGGCACTAATCCGGGTACACCCTTGGGGGTTTTGACCCAAAACCAGGAAGCGGGTACGCAGATGAAAGCAATCATCAAAAATTTAGAGGGCGGATCGGAAAAATTGGCAGAAGACCTTGAAGCAGTGCAACACAATTTTTTGCTCCGTGGCTTTTTTAAAAAGAAAGCAAAAAAGGCCAAGCTGGACTCTTTGTCAAAGCAATAAAGTTAACCAGGTTTTATTGCATGAAGTAGCCGCCTAATTTTTTAAAGTCTACTGAAATCCTAGTCGTTTTGTAAACCGCCCCAATCTCAGTGAATCACTGGAAGGCCCACTCAATTGCAGTCCAGTGCGCAGCAACGTAGCTCGGGAAGAGAACACCCCTACCCCACCGGCTACGTTACTGTATTGGGGAGTCACCTGCGAACTGGTGATGCCCAAATTAGCTCGACTAATGCGCAGCAAATCGGCCATTTCCTTGCCTCCTGCGGTAACCAGTACATCAAACCCATCAAAAATGCGGCGGCGATTGACGGTGCCATCGATGTTATTGGCCAGAAAGGTATAAAACTGCTGGCCAGTAATGGTATGAGCTACCCGCAGCTCTTCGTCCGTACGTTCCAGGTCTTTGATGACCGTCCAGTCCAGCGTTTTGTTTTCAAAATTGTTGCCCGTAGTGGATTCCCGGTAGTGGATGCGCAAGCGCAAATCGAACAACCGCGCGCTGGTTGGTGCATTCCAGGCAAAAGTGATGCTGCGGCTGTAATCCACCATGGTAACCGGGCTAGCTGGTCGATCAAGGGATTGCAAGTCGGTCAACACTGTTGTTTCGGCGCTCACCTTGCCGCGGTTTTCGCTAGGCGTGACGACCACACGAAGCGTTTCTCCACCCTTGAGATTGAGCAGATTGGCCTTGATTTTATAGAGGTAATTTGGCGCTTTAGCAAAAGGCCCATCCACGCGTGGGTAACCTTCCTTGTTGCCATCCACCCTACTAAGCGTGAATTTCTGGGTGGTCGTACCTATTTTTTCCAGCTCTACTTTGGCGCTGGGGTAATAAATTTTTTCGGGGTCTTGCGCCAATTGGGTGGCATCGGCGCCGCCTGTCAAAAAGGAGCGCTCTACCCGGACGTAATGGGCAGTGTCCTGCCGGTTGATGAAGGCATAGATTACCGGGAGGTCTTCAAAATCTCCTTCCAAGTCAAAATCTGTGGTACAGGCAAAACAACACAATAAGGCCAAAGCTGGGATGAAACGCATAAAATAGCTCAGTTTTTCGTTTATTTGACTACGCAGAAAAATTAACTTCCCGATTTTGGGTTTTGAATAGGGAGTCGAACGGTTCACTTCAAGTGAGCTTCCTATGCAAAAGCCTCTGAAAAAATCGGGAAGTAATTTTTTGCGTCAGACTAAAGCGTGCCAAAAGTAACAAAACTCTCGTTCAATGTCCAATATCCAATAATCAATGTCCAATGTCCAATACGGTAGTGCAATGTCAACGACATAAGTTTGAGTTTGTGAGGAAACAGGCTTTTTTATTTGAGTTTAAACCGACCCCTGATTAAAAATCACAAATACAGCGCTACCAACCTGGAAATTGGACATTGGATATTGATTATTGGATATTGAAAATGGTTTCCCTATATTTGCCCCTCAAATTTTCAAAGCTTCAGCATGTCCGTCAACAGAGAGGTTAAACGCATCACGACTCACGTTTTGCAGGCGATGAAGGCCAAAGGCGAGAAAATCGCGATGCTCACCGCTTACGATTTTTCCCTGGCGGGAATCATCGATGCGGGAGGAATTGACATCATTTTGGTGGGTGATTCCGCCTCAAATGTCATTCATGGTCATGAAACTACCCTGCCGATCACCTTGGATCAAATGATAGACCACGCTTCGGCGGTTGTACGAGCAGTCAGCCGGGCCTTGGTGGTGGTGGATCTTCCTTTTGGCAGCTACCAGGGCAATTCCAAACTGGCGCTGGAATCGGCCATCCGCATCATGAAAGAATCGGGTGCGCACGCCGTCAAACTGGAAGGTGGCGCACAGGTAGCAGACTCCATTCGCCGCATCCTCTCGGCAGGCATTCCGGTAATGGGACACTTGGGGTTGATCCCGCAATCGATCTACAAGTTTGGAACGTATGCTGTACGCGCCAAAGAGGATGCCGAAGCCGTTCAGTTGGAAGAAGACGCCAAATTATTGCAGGAATTGGGTTGTTTTGGGATGGTTTTGGAAAAAATCCCGGCTCATTTGGCCAAAAAAGTCAGCGAAAGCCTGTTCATTCCCACCATTGGCATTGGAGCAGGGCAAGACTGCGATGGTCAGGTATTGGTTACGCACGATATGTTGGGCATCAACAAAGAATTTTCTCCCCGCTTTTTGCGGCGGTACGCCGATTTGTACGACACCATCAAAGGAGCAGTAGAGCATTACGTCAAGGATGTAAAAGCCAGTGATTTCCCCAACGATCAGGAGCAATATTAAACCCAAATGAAACGCTTATTTTTACCCACTACTTAGCTACTTTTAAACACCATAAACAGTTCATCAAAAACCATGAAAATCCAAGCCCGCACACTGCTCATCGTGCTGTTGTTGTTGCTGATTGGCGCTTATGCCGGTTATCGTTTCATCCTGGGAGGAGCGGAAGTACCCCCAAGCATTGGCGACGACTATTCTGTAAAAATTCCCAGCAATTCCACTTTTGACGAAGTCGTAGCCCTGCTCAAAAAAGAAGGGGTGGTCAAAAAAGAAAATATTTTTCGCAATGTTGCCAATCAAATGGGCTACAAACAAGACCCCATGCGCAGCGGGCGCTATAAAATTGAGCCAGGTTGGACGATTTTTCACCTGATTCGCCAATTGCGTAGTGGTGAGCAGGCTCCCGTCAAGGTCATCCTGACTACCGAGCGCACCCTGGAAGAAGTGGCAGAAAAAGTATCGCGCTTCATCGAGCCGGATTCAACCAGCTTGAAAGCCCTGTTTTTTGATGAAACCTACCTGAGCAAGATTGGTTACAACCGCGACAACCTGATGTCGGTTTTCATTCCCAACACCTACGAAGTATACTGGAACCTGAGTCCGGAAAGCTTCATGGAACGCATGCTGCTGGAGCACAAAAACTTTTGGAAGCAAAAAGACCGACTGGCCAAAGCCAAAGCCATGGGCATGACACCTGAAGAAGTATATACCATGGCCTCCATTGTGGAAAAAGAGACCCTCAGCGACGATGAAAAACCCATCATAGCAGGAACCTACCTCAACCGAATCAAAATTGGTATGCGCCTGCAAGCCGATCCGACCGTGGTGTTCGCTACCCGCGATTTCACGACCAAGCGGGTCACCAATTACCATACTTCTTTTGATTCGCCGTTCAATACTTACATGTATGCCGGATTACCACCTGGCCCCATTGCCATGGCTTCTATCTCCAGCATTGATGCCGTACTGAATTTCGACAAAAACAACTACACTTACTTTTGTGCAAAAGGTGATGGTTCAGGCAGGCACGCTTTTGCAGAGACCTATGACCAACACTTGGGCAATGTGCGCACTTACGTAAAAAACCTGGAAGCCCGGGGGCTTCGCTAGGATGCGACTGGTTTTCACGGTTACCAATGATCTGGTGTACGACCAGCGGATGCAGCGCATTTGTGCTACTTTGGCAGAAACTGGCCATGAGGTAACGCTGGTGGGCAGGTTGCGTCGATCTTCACTAGAGTTGACCAGCGCAAATTATCAACAGATCAGGTTGTTTTGCTGGTTTGAACACGGCAAATTGTTTTACCTCGAATACAACCTCCGTCTGTTCTGGTGCTTGCTCTGGCGTACTTTCGAGGTGTACACAGGCATTGACCTGGATACCCTCTTGCCCAATTTGCTGGTGGCCCGCCTCAAAGGCAAAAGGTGTTTTTACGATGCCCATGAGTACTTCACCGAAGTACCCGAAGTGGTGGATCGGCCATTTACCAAAAGCATTTGGGAGGCGGTAGCCAGGTTTGCCATCCCCCGGGTAGATGCGGCTTACACGGTTGGCCCTGCCCTTGCACAGATTTTTCAAAACCGCTACGGCATCCCTTTTCAGGTCATTCGCAACGTACCTATTGCGGTCAATCTTGCTGTTTCTACTCCGGCAACTTCCAATGAATTGCCCATTATCCTTTACCAGGGGGTACTCAATGTAGGCCGTGGGCTTGAAACGGCCATTGCCGCCATGCAACACATCGAGGGCGCCGAACTCTGGCTGGCTGGAGAAGGCGACTTATCGGTTTCTTTGCGGCAACAGGCTAAAGATTTACAATTGGAAACAAAAGTGAAATTTTTGGGATATATTCCTCCCTCTGAATTGCGAAACATCACGAATAAAGCATATATTGGCCTCAATTTATTGGAAAATCGGGGCCAAAGTTATTATTACTCCCTGGCCAACAAAGCTTTTGACTACATCCAGTCCGCAGTTCCTTCTATTCAAATGAATTTCCCGGAATACCTGGCATTACAAGCTGAGCATCCGGTTTTTTATTTGCTTCCTCAATTGGAAGTTGACGCGCTGGTAGCCGCCATCCAAAGGTTGTTGTCTGATGAAGAATTGTACCAAAATTTGCAAAACGAATGCCGCGAAGCTGCCCAGGACTGGTGTTGGGAAAAAGAGCAGGAACGGTTGAAAACATTGTATGCAAAGTGATGGTGTTTTATATTAGTAAAAAAAGTGATTTCCATCATTTTGGGTGAAAAGCTAAAGGCCAAACTTGCACAGATTACAAAGTATTTCTATAAAACAAGCGAGCATGAATCTCGATGCGACCTACATGGGCTTGAAATTGCGTTCTCCAATTGTTGTTTCCGCCTGTACCCTGTCGGAAGAGATGGACAATATCCTGCTCATGGAGGATTCTGGCGCAGGAGCAGTGGTGCTATTTTCCCTTTTTGAAGAGCAAATCCAGGCCGAACAAGACTGTTTCAATGGCATCATTCGTCCCAATCGAAATGCTTTTGGTGAGCTTGGAAACCTACCCGAAATGGAGGAGTACGGCTCCAGTACCGAAGAATACCTGGAAAACCTACGCAGAATCAAAGAACGGGTCAATATTCCCATCATCGGTAGTTTGAATGGCGTCACGCCTGAAGGCTGGATCGACTACGCCCGCCAAATGGAGCAAGCAGGTGCAGATGCGCTGGAAATCAACATTTATTACATCCCAACCGACCTCCACCTGACCGGAGGATCGGTAGAAAAGCGCTACCTCGAAATCGTCAGCACGGTCAAAAAAAACATCAGCATTCCCTTGGCGGTAAAGCTCAGTCCCTATTTCACCGCCATCGGCAATACTGCGCTAAAAATGCAGAAAGCCGGAGCAGATGCACTGGTACTGTTCAACCGTTTTTACCAACCTGATTTTGACATCAACTCCTTAGCCGTTTTACAAAACCTGCAATACAGCAATGCCGCAGAAATTCGGCTGCCCCTGTTGTGGATCTCCCTGCTGTCTGGAAAACTGGACCTGTCCCTTGCTGGGAGTACCGGGGTGCAAGGTGCCAATGAAGCCATCAAATACCTCCTGGCTGGAGCCGATGTAGCCATGGTTGCCTCTGCGCTGTACAAAAACGGCATCGGCTATCTGGAAACCATACATCAGGACCTGCGCAACTGGATGTCGAGCAAAGACTTTCAATCCATTGCCGATTTCAAAGGGCTGATGAATCAAGCCCAGGTAAGTGATCCTGAAGTATACGGACGCGCCAATTACATCAGGATTTTGAAAAAGGGGTAGCGGCTCTATTGGGAGGAATTTGAATATTGATCTGAAATAGTGAACATTTGCTCAATTATTTATCCAATTAATCACTATCATTGAACAAAATTTCCGTCCAAGATGAACTTCTGTCTTAAAAACACTTGCCAGATTTTGGCCATCTGCCTCACTACCGTTGTGGGCAGCTTTGCGCAATCCATCACGCCACAAACGGCGCTCAAAAATTACATCACCAACAACGACAAGACCTACCGCTGGGAGTTGAAAGACTCTAGTACGCTAGGCGGCGTAAAAGTGTATCAGTTGCTGCTGACCTCCCAAAAATGGCGGCAATACACCTGGCGCCACCAACTGACCGTTTTTGTGCCACAGGAAACCAAATACGACGGCGCCCTCTTGTTCATCACCGGAGGCTCCAACAAAGAGGAACAACCCAATTGGACCAAATCTGACGACTTATGGATCCCATTGGCCACCCTTGCCAATAAAAACAAGGGAATTGTGGCCTTGATCAGACAAGTGCCCAATCAGCCTTTGTATGGTGATCTGACTGAAGACGCCCTGATTTCCTACACTTTGCACCAGTTCAAAAAAGACAAAGACTACACCTGGCCACTGCTATTTCCGATGGTGAAATCGGCAGTAAAAGCGATGGACGCAGTGCAGGAATTCAGCAAGCAGAAATTCAACCTTGCCGTCAACAGTTTTGTAGTAACCGGCGCGTCCAAACGGGGCTGGACCACCTGGCTTTCGGCAGCCATTGACGACAAAAGGGTTAAAGCGATTGCACCAATGGTCATCGATATGCTCAACATGCCCGCCACGCTCAATTATCAGTTTCAAACCTACGGCGAATACAGCGATCAAATCGAAGATTATGTCAAATTGGGTATCCCGCAAAGTACCGATACCGAAGATGGCAAAGCCATCACGGCCATGATTGATCCGTACTCGTACCGCAACAAGTTGACCGTCCCCAAAATGATATTCATCGGTACCAATGACGAATACTGGACCGTAGACGCCATCAAACATTATTACGATCAAATTCCAGGCAAAAACCTGATCCATTACGATCCCAACGTTGGCCACAACCTCGGCGGTGGCCGGCAAGCTTTCGAAGCCTTGAGCGCTTTTTTTGGCACCACCATTCAAAATAAGGAATATCCCTTGGCCAGCTGGTCGGTGAACGCTGCCAAAGAAGGCGTAACGTTGTCGGTCAATGCCCCCACCACCGATTTGGTGGAAGCCACTTTGTGGTTCACCACCTCCGCAGACCGGGATTTTCGCAACAACTTATGGCTGAGCAGAAACATCAAATTGAATAGTTTGCCCTCGGTAAAAGCAGCTTTGTCTTTCCCCCAAAAAGGCTTTCAGGCGTTTTACCTGGATTTGAAGTACAACGCCCCGAATGGAGGCACCTATACCACGAGCACCCGAGTGTTTGTGACGGATGGGGAGAAGGTGTTGTGAGGGGCGCTTCGGCGCTTCGGCTACGCTCAGCGACCGCGTGATATGCCAGTACTATTCTAGGCTTTGCGAAGCGGCGCTTCGGCTGCGCTCAGCGACCGCGTGATATGCCAGTACTATTCTAGGCTTTGCGAAGCGGCGCTTCGGCTGCGCTCAGCGACCGCGTGCATTGCTATGGCGGTTTTAGATTTTGTGGGAAGCGCGCTTCGGCTGCGCTCAGCGACCGCGTGTTTTGTTATTGAGGTTTTAGATTTTGCTAAACGTGCGCTTCTGGTACGTTCAACGCGAGGTCCAAAAGCCTACTATCATGTCACGCGGTCGCTGAGCGTAGCCGAAGCGCCGCCTCCCACAAATCTAAAACCTCAATAACAAAACACGCGGTCGCTGAGCGCAGCCGAAGCGCGCCTCCCACTACTCTTTCCCCTTCAAAAAATGACTACTATTCTTACATTTCGCTAAAACATGCAATTGATCCACCTGCCCTGCGATCAACGCTTCTTTTTTAGCTCTGCTCCAACCTTGCACATGTTTTTCCCGAAAAAAAGCCTCGTCAATTCGGGCATATTCTTCAAAATAGACCAACTCTACAGGCAAATGCTTTTTGGTGTAATTCGCCCCTTCTCCAGCTTGATGTTGAGCGAGTCTGCGCTCCAAATCAACGGTACTTCCGGTATAGAAACAGCCGTTGGAACATTTCAGGATGTACAGGTATCCTTTCATCAGGGTATTCTTTATTTTAGGTGTAGCGACTGGTCGCTGAGCGAAGCCGAAGCGCGACTGCGCTCAGCGACCGCGTGCATTGCTATGGTGGTTCTAGACTTTGCGCTGTGTGGCAAACTATCGCTCAACGCGAGGTCTAGGTCTCGCGATCAAAACGCGCGGTCGCTGAGCGCAGCCGAAGCGCGCTTCCCACCTATCTAAAACCTAAACCATCATCCTCAATATACAAGAATATCCCAGCGCTACCAAGCCCACCAATAATTATTTCGACCCTGCCTTGTTTATTTCCAAAACATCCCTATCTTCATTTCTCTAGCCATTTAGCATGACGCAAATCACTTACTTCCCGATTTTTTTGAGCGGGAAGCTAATTTTTCTGTGTTATTTATTCATCGAACCAAACGTTAAAAATGAACAATTTTACCCGACAGGTACTACTTTGCTTCCTCCTGCTGTTGGCGGCCAACATCAGCCGTGCGCAAGACAAAAAACCAGATGTTCCCGCTACGCCTCCTGCGGCCGGAGCAGAGAAAAAAGACCCCCCGAAAAATGAACCCAAGCCCTTCAAGGAGGTCATTACGGCCAAAGCCAAGAGCAGCAAGGGTCTGGTCAATGTCCACAAAGTAGAAGACAAGTGGTATTTTGAGATTCCCGATTCGGTGTTCAACCGCGAGATCATGGCGGTGACCCGCTACACCAAAACTGCCGCTGGCGGGGGCATTTTTGGCGGCGAAGAGGTGAATCGCCAGGTGATTGCCTGGGAAAAAGGCCCCGACAACAAGGTCTTCCTGCGCTCTATCAGCTACATCATTGCCAGTCCGGACAGCACTAAGCCCATTTTCAAGGCGGTGAAAAACTCCAGTGTCGATCCGATTATTGCGGCCTTCGACGTCAAGTCCATCCGCAAAGATACCTCCATCCTCATCGAGGTGACGGATCTGTTCAAGGGCGACAATCAGGTGTTTTCCCTGAGTCCATTCCTGAAGCAGTTGTACAAAATCTCCGATTTCAAGGCCGATCGTTCCTATATCCAGAGCATCCGCAGCTACCCGATCAATACGGAAATCCGCACGGTCAAAACCTTTGGCACACAGTCGCCGCCACTCACGCCATCGCCAATCCCTAGTCCGGGCATTTACCTGCCAGCTGGTCTGGATGCGGGCGTGGTCACCATGGAGTTCAACACCTCCATGATCATACTGCCCAAAAAGCCGATGCGCAAGCGCTTCTTTGACGCCCGGGTAGGCTATTTTTCAAGCAGTTACGGCACTTTTGAGGAAGAATCACAAAAGTCGGACGAAGAAGTGTTTGCGGTACGCTGGCGCCTGGAGCCCAAAAACGCCGCCGATGCCGCCCGCCAGAAAAAAGGTGAATTGATTGAGCCTGCCAAACCCATCGTGTACTACATCGACCCCGCTACGCCTGTCAAATGGCGCAAATACATCAAAGCCGGAGTAGACGATTGGCAAAAAGCCTATGAAAAAGCAGGTTGGAAAAACGCCATTCGTGGCGAATACTGGCCAGAGCAAGACACCACGATGAGCCTCGAAGACGCCCGGTTTTCGGTAGTGCGCTATTTTGCTGCCGACATCCAAAACGCCTATGGCCCCAATGTGAGCGATCCGCGTTCGGGTGAAATCCTGGAAAGCCACATCGGCTGGTACCACAACATCATGCGCCTCTTGCGCAACTGGTATCTGATCCAAACGGCTGCGGCTGATCCACGGGCCCGCAAAAAAGATTTTGACGACGAACTGATGGGCCAACTTATCCGCTTCGTATCCTCACACGAAGTGGGGCATACCCTGGGGCTGCGCCACAACATGGGCGCCAGCTCGGCTACGCCGGTTGAAAAACTGCGCGACAAAGCCTGGGTTGCCCAAAATGGCCACACTTCCTCCATCATGGATTACGCCCGCTTCAACTACGTGGCACAACCGGAGGATGGGGTTACCGATTTCTTCCCCCGCATCGGCGATTACGACATCTGGGCCATCGAATGGGGCTACAAATACTTCCCCGATGCCAAAAGCGACGAGGAAGAGAAAAAACTCCTGAACGAGATCACCAAGGAGAAAATCAAAAATCCCCGCCAGACTTTCGGTACCGAGGTCAGCCCAATGGATCCGCGCTACCAAACCGAAGACCTGAGCGACAACGCGATGAAAGCATCGGATTATGGCATCAAAAACCTCAAGCGCATTTTGCCTAACCTGACGGAATGGAGTAAGGAAAATGGCGAAAGTTATTCCGAACTGGAAGAATTGTACAACAACCTGGTGGGTCAGTTCCGCCGCTACATGGGCCACGTGACCAAAAACGTAGGGGGCATTTATGATACCCCCAAAACCTACGATATGGCGGGTGCGGTGTACGAGGTGGTGCCCAAAGAGCGCCAAAAAGAAGCCATTGCTTTTTTGAGCACACAACTGTTTGAAACGCCTAGCTGGCTGCTGGATGCCAACATTACCAGCAGAATCCGCCCGGATGTAGGAGTGGAAAGCATCAAAACCATGCAGGAAGCGACCCTCAACAGTTTGCTGGCTGGCGATCGCATCGTGCGTTTGTTGGAAACAGGCAAGGAAGGCAACTACACTGCGGATGAATTGATGACCGATTTGCGGGCGAGCATTTGGTCGGAGTTGAAAACGCAAAAGCCGATCGACATCTTCCGCCGCAACTTGCAGAAGGTTTTTGTAGAAAAGGTCGCTGCCCTGTTGAGTCCCAAAGATCCGGCTACCTTGTTGTACGTACCTCCTGGCCAGGCGTATGGATTTACCGTGCGTCGGGTGGATTTAAAAACGACGGATTTGCCTTCCATTGTGCGTGGGCAAATGGAATCGCTGTTGTCCGAAATTCGGGCCGCAATTGGTGCTGCACCCGATAAAATGAGCCGTTACCATTTGGAAGATGTGGCGAATCGGATTGATTCTGCGTTGCATCCAAAATAAGGAGATTTGAGTTTCGATTCGAATGGTTCACGCAGATTTTGCGCGGATTTAAGCGCAGATTTTCACAGATTTTTTTCTGCGAGAATCTGCGGAAGAATCTGTGTGAAATCTGCATGAACCAACCATCATCTAAAATCAACTCACCCCCTCTAACCTATGTTCAAAACCAGTTCCATTGGCTGGAATGCCTTCGAAATTACCTGGCTGCTCAGTTTCTCTGCGTTGGCCATAGCATTGAGCATCCTCTGGAAAAACTCCTTTCTCGATTTCAGTGTGTTTCTTTCCGGTGTCTTGTGCGTGGTATTGGCCGCCAAAGGCAACATTTGGACTTACGCTTTTGGCATGTACAACACGTTTGGCTACGCTTATCTGGCTTATACAAATGGCTTGTACGGCGAAATGGGATTGAACCTCTTCTTTTTTGTGCCCATGAATGTGGTGGGCTATGTACTTTGGAAACCCAAACTGGAAGGCGGGTATGTGCAAATGCGGGCCCTGAAATCCCGCCAAATCCTGCTCACCGCGGTGGCCTCCCTGCTGGGCATCATGGGATTGGGCTATGGCTTGTCTTTGATTCCTAGCCAAAACAATCCCTACATCGACGCCATTACTGATGTATTGTCCGTTTTTGCCACCTTCCTGATGGTGTACCGCTTCCGCGAGCAATGGTTGTTGTACATCCTGCTCAATGTATTTACGGTGTTGTTGTGGTGCATTCGTACCGCCCACGGCAGTCCCGAAGGGCCGCTGATGATCGTGATGTGGACGGCCTTTTTGATCAACGCGGGGTACGGCTACTACAATTGGACGCGGGGGGTAAAACATACCAGCAGAGCTTCATGAAAAAAACCGCCCTCACCCTTGGCAAATACGCCCCATTGCACCGTGGCCACCAATACGTGTTTGATACCGCCCTGGCCGAATGCGACGAGCTGGTGGTGCTGATTTACGATACTCAGGTGATCTCCACTCCGCTGCACATCCGCGCGGGCTGGATTCGGACTTTGTACCCACAAGTTACGGTGATCGAATGTTGGGATGGCCCGGAAGGCTACTCCTCCGAGCGGGCTTTTGAAATCCTGCAAGAAGAATACATCTTCCAAATGCTGGCGGGACGGCGCATTACCCATTTTTACAGCAGTGAATTATACGGCGATCATGTGAGCAAGGCTTTGGGTGCCCTGGATCGGCGGCTGGATGAGGCCCGCGCTACTGTGCCCATTTCGGCTACCATGATTCGGGAGAATCCCCTGCAATACCGTGATTATGTGTCTGATGTGGTGTACAAAGATTTGATCACCAAAGTGGTGTTTGTGGGCGCCATGTCTACCGGCAAATCAACACTAACCGAGGCGCTGGCACAAAAATACCAAACCACTTTTGCCCCGGAATATGGCCGCGAATATTGGACAACCCATCAAATTGACCGCCGCATCAGTTTCGAAGCTTTTGATGAAATTGCCATCGGCCATTTGGCGCGCGAAGAGGAGGCGGTACTGCAAGCCAACCGTTACCTTTTTGTGGATACCAATGCCATCACCACCTACCTGTACGCTCTGGATTACCATGGCAAAGCGCCTACCTTGTTGACCCAAATTGCGCTGGAAAACGCCAGTCGCTACGACCTGTTTTTCCTCTGCGACGCAGACATTCCCTACGACGATACCTGGGACCGCAGCGGCGACCAAAAGCGGCAGGTTTTCCAAAAACAGGTCATTGCAGATTTGCAGGAGCGGCGCATTCCTTACATTACCTTGAGTGGAAGTCTGGAGGTGCGAATGGCCAAAGTGGAAGCGGTGCTGGCGGGATTTGTGAAATACGGTAATTTTTTTGGGCGTGGGTTTTGAAACATCAGAATTTAAGCTGTTGGATTATTTTGCTGTTCAATCCAGACCAAAAGGTACTCCCTATTTTTGAAAGATTTAAGCTTGGTTTCCAAGGCCATGGCCTCTGCTCTAGATTCAAACGCCAGTGAAAAGATGAGTACCCATGGGCCTTTGTTCTTGGTCCATTTGTTGCGATTGGTATTGTGTCGATGGATGCGATCGTGTAGGTTATTGGTTTGTCCTATGTACAAAATGCCAGATGTGGTCGATTGAATGACGTAGGTGTGAAACATGAGGAAGAGATTAGTTAAAATAGAGCCACACCGAAGGATGGCTTTTCTGTATTGGGGCACAAGGATTCGAACCTTGGACTCTCCCGATCTTAATCGGGATGCGCTACC
>NZ_JBBAKG010000034.1:0-67580 GCF_040403615.1 Haliscomenobacter sp.
TCACGGCACGAGCTGACGACAGCCATGCAGCACCTTGCTTTGTGTCCCGAAGGAAAATAGGCTTTCACCTATCAGCACTCGCATTCTAGCCTAGGTAAGGTTCCTCGCGTATCATCGAATTAAACCACATGCTCCACCGCTTGTGCGGACCCCCGTCAATTCCTTTGAGTTTCATTCTTGCGAACGTACTCCCCAGGTGGTTAACTTAACGCTTTCGCTTGGACACTCACTCCGAAGAATAAATATCGAGTTAACATCGTTTAGGGCGTGGACTACCAGGGTATCTAATCCTGTTTGATCCCCACGCTTTCGTGCCTCAGCGTCAATTCAAGCCCAGCAAGCTGCCTACGCAATTGGTGTTCTATGACATATCTATGCATTTCACCGCTACATGTCACATTCCGCCTACCTCAACCTGATTCAAGTCTGACAGTATCAAAGGCAATTTAACAGTTAAGCTGCTAGCTTTCACCTCTGACTTATCAAACCGCCTACGCACCCTTTAAACCCAGTGATTCCGGATAACGCTTGCACCCTCCGTATTACCGCGGCTGCTGGCACGGAGTTAGCCGGTGCTTATTCGTCTGGTACCGTCAAATACTCTTAAAAGAATACATTTCTTCCCAAACAAAAGCAGTTTACAACCCATAGGGCATTCGTCCTGCACGCGGGATGGCTGGGTCAGACTTGCGTCCATTGCCCAATATTCCTTACTGCTGCCTCCCGTAGGAGTCGGGTCCGTGTCTCAGTACCCGTGTGGGGGGCCACGCTCTCACGCCCCCTACTGATCGTAGCCTTGGTAGGCCGTTACCCTACCAACTAGCTAATCAGACGCACGACCATCTTTAAGCGCCGTAGCTTTAATCCAAAAACCATGCGGTTAATGAATACTATGAGGTATTACTCCCAGTTTCCCAGGGCTATTCCTCTCTTAAAGGTAGGTTTCGTACGCGTTACTCACCCGTTCGCCGCTCTAGGGTCCGAAAACCTTACCGCTCGACTTGCATGTATTAAGCCTCCCGCTAGCGTTCATCCTGAGCCAGGATCAAACTCTCCATAGTAATATCTTTTGTAAACTTCCGAAGAAATTATACGATCGATTTGCTTGGATGTCTGAACCAAAAACCAAATTAAAAATTGATCTTCAAGGTTCCGCTTGTGGTTTCTAAAAAAGTAATTTTTTCCTTACCTCAATTCCCATTGTGTCAATGAACTCTTTGGTCTCCTTATCCCTAAACTTCAGGCTCTGCAACCTTCCTCATTTAAGCATCTCTCAACCGTATTTTCAATTCTGTTGAATTGGCAACTTTTTTCGTCAAAACCCTTTGGTTTCAACCTTTTTCCCTTCCTAATAACCCTTTTATTCAGGTTATCTGCGGGGCAGCAAAGGTAAATACTCAGTGGCGATTCGCAAAACTTTTTTCATCTTTTTTCAAGACTTTTTTTCGCGTTTCAATTCCTTTCCTTTCTACTTTCTTGCCCTGCTTTTCAAAGCGGATGCAAATGTACACCATTTGATTCCTAAACTCCTAATTATTGAAGAACTTTTTTTGAGTTTCTTTTTAGCCGATCTGCTGGCTGTCATTCCTACTCATCCCCATTCTCCTTTCGCCTTGCTTTCAAAGCGGAGCGCAAAGGTATTTTTTCAAGTTGGCATGCACAAGCTTTTACAGAAAAAGTTTTCACGTTTTTTCTGTTCGCATACTTAAATCCTTGAAAGTTAATTTGTGGTGATTTAAACAAGGAAAATAAAGTTAAGGGTTTCTAGGGAAAAGCGCAAGGGGCTGGCTTAAAAACCCAGGTTTTTTTTTACTTAGTATGACGCAAAAAATTGCTTCCCGATTTTTTTAGCCGCTTTTGAACAGGAAGCTCACTTGAAATGAAACGTTCGACTTCCTATTCAAAACCCAAAATCGGGAAGTTAATTTTTCTGTGTTATCATGAAAAACCTCAAAAAAGCAGGATGAGAAGATCGTTGTAAGCAAAAAAGAAAGGGGCCGAAAAGCGGCCCCCTATTATTTAACTACCTTGATGTACCAATTAATTGTAAAACAAATCAAAGGTAAGATTCTGTTGGTTTGAAGTCAACCCCATATTCGGGGGGTATCATGTGGGAATCAAGCGGGACATAAAGAAACCATCGAAGCCTTCATCTTGAGGCAGAATGGTTTTGCTCGCCTCTACTCTAAAGCTCGTCCTTCCGCTATCCAGGAATTTTTCTATTTGCAAGTGATTTTCAGAGGGCAGAATACTGCAAGTCGCATAAACCAATTTTCCACCCGGGCGACACATCTTGGTATACGTCTCTAAAAGTTGCTGCTGAAGCAGCTTCATGCTGTTCAACTGCTCGCTATTCAATCGCCAACGGGCGTCAGGATTGCGGCGCAGAACACCCAAACCCGAGCAAGGAACATCCAAGAGCAAACGATCTGCGGATTGAGCCAAGCGTTTGATGGTTTTTGTTGATTCGATCACCCGGGTTTCAATAATATTGACCCCAGCCCGTCGAGCGCGCAGTCGAAGTTGTTCTAGTTTTTTGGCATCGGTATCCAAGGCGATGATCTGGCCTTTGTTTTGCATCAGAGCGGCCAGGTGTAATGCTTTGCCACCGTTTCCTGCGCAAGCATCGATGACCCGCATACCGGGTTCGACTTGTAAAAATGGAGCGACTTGTTGTGAAGAATAATCCTGGACTTCAAACCAACCATTTTGGAAAGCTGGGGTGCTGTAGAGTTTGCCCCGCTGCTGGATTAAAAAGGCGTCGTCAGCGATAGGTGTGCCAAGAATATTGAATTGTTGCAATTGTTGCTGAAGCGCAGGTAAATCCGTTTTGAGTCGATTGACCCGCAGCAACAAATGGGGCAGTTCGTTCAGGGCATGAATGGTAGCCGCCCATTTATCTCCTAATTCGGCTTGACCCAATGCATCCAGCCAATCCGGGATCGATTCCCGCAGGGCGCGTTGATCACCTATATTATGGTAGGCAGCAAGGATTTTCTCCTTGGAAAGGAATTGAAATTGCGCTCCAGCCGAGTGCTTCTGTAAAATCAAAGAAGCACCGAGTAAATACTCCCAATCCTCAATTGTAACTGGAGTTTTCCCACTTACAATACAAAGGAGGCGATAATAACGAATTAAGGAGTAGATCTGCTCGGCTACAAAGCCTTGTTCGGCAATGGTCCAATGTTGGTGATCCTTAAATTGCCGCTCGACGGCCTGATCGGCAAAGCGAGATTCCTGCAACACCTGGGCCGCTGCAGTACAAATAGCGGATACTTGTTCATTTGAAATGCGCAAAATCAAACGTTTTAATGAGGTAGGAGTTTTTTTGGAGTTATCCGCCTCTTTCTGGAGGCCTGCTATGGAAGGAAACAAACGAGTCTCCCTTTTTTTATGCGTGATGGGACAAAGATCAATATTTGACTCCATTTTTTACCCAAAAAATCATCAAAGTTTAAACTGCAAGGTCACATACACATTCCGCTTATCGGCAGGTATAATGCCAGGGCCGGGGTAACCATCGGCGCGACGGGTAAAATATTTTGCATCAGCCAGATTGTTCACACCCGTGTAGATCGTAAATACCCTCCAATTGTAACTAAGGCTGAGATCCATTACCGCAAAAGCCGGGATAGCCCCATCTACTGCCGTGGGCGTTTCTTCAGTATTGGTGGCATCGGAGTACTGCTTGGTTTGATAAGCAAACTGATAGGTGAAATTGAACTTTGGATTGCCAAAAGAAAGACCAGTACGAAACAGCACAGGAGGTACATTTTCCACCAGTTTATTGGCAATCGCTGTGTTTTTGGTATTCACGTAACGTGCATCGATCAGCGACAAACTGGTGTAAAGATTCAGCTTGTACTTGGCCATTCCTTTGCTCAGGGCCTTCAACACATCCCCGTCCAACAAGAATTCCAAGCCGAGGTTTCGGCTGTCCGATACATTGGTGCGCAAACGGTAAGTCATAAAACTGGTATCTCGTACAAAGATGGAACCAATGCGGTCATTGTATTTCAGGTAGAAAAAACTCACATCGGCATAAAGCCAGTTTTTGTAGGTGCCGCGAAAACCAAAATCGATGTTGTACCCCGTTTCATCTTTCAAATTAGCGTCTACCCGGGCATTGGTATTGACGATGCGGAGGTCGTTAAAATTGATCGAGCGGTAGTTTTGAGAGATGTTGGCGTACAATTCGGTTCCATTGCCGAATTTCCAGGAGCTCCCAACGCCCAAGAGCATGAATGAGCGCGGATTTTCTTTGGTCTCCGCTATTTTATCGTCGGCAATGAAGATGTTTTGCTTGTAGTAGTAACCTTCGGCTTTGGTGTTGATGTATTCAAAACGAGCTCCGGGAGTAATGCTCCAATGCTGGTTGATGCGGAAAATATTCTCAGCAAAAACGGCAACGTTGCTACCTGGGAAACGAAAGTTGGACTTGTTCGGCTCCGGCCCGGCAAATACAAAATCGGGGCCAGAACCAGTGTTGCCATCGCCTTGTCTCCGCTGAGTCAGCCCTTTGTATACCCGGGTACCGATCAAAAAAGTACTGGATTGTTGCTTCCACAAAGGGTATTGGTGAATCAACCTGAGCTCCGATCCCAAATTGTTGTATTGATCGGCCATGTAGTCGCGCACTCCACCCACGTCGGGTCGATTGATGTAGGTCAATACGCCCAATGCTTCACGTGATCCTTGGAGTGTGTAGGTGCGCCAATTGAGTTTGGTGCGGGGGCTAAGTGTAAAATCCAACGTGAGGTTGAACAAATTCCAGTCTACCTGAAACCAGTTTCGTGACCGGACCGACACCGCAGCATCTTGCTCAAACTGTGCATCGGTAAGCCCACCAGGCTGCTGAGCCAGGTATTTCATCAAGGTGTATTCCCCGCTTATTTTTAGTTTTTCACTGAGCGCATAGGCCAAATGGATGTACGCATTGTGCTGGTCATAATGGCTATTGGGTCGCCAATCATCGCCACGTTTGTACTGGTAAAAGCTGTAGTAGTTGAGTTTGTTTTTAGCTACGGTGCCACCGATGCTGTTGAACGAATTAAAAAAACCATAGGAGCCGAGGGTTTGCCGGGAAGTGATTTCGAGGGGTTTGCTTTCGGGGCCTTCTTTCATCACAAAATTTACCAGACCTCCAAATTGAGGGCCGTATTGCAAACTTGCTGCTCCACGAATGATTTCGATTTTGCTCAGCGCTTCAGCGGAAGGGGTGTAATAACTTTCGGGATAGCCTAGGGCATCGGCGCTGATGTCGTAGCCGTTTTGCCGGATGTTGAAATTGGAAGAGCGATTGGGGCTCAATCCCCGACCACCAATGCCGAGTTGCAAGCCGCCTCGGTCGTATTCCCAGATGTTCAAACCCGGTACCCGCGCATAAATCTGGCGTGTATTGTTGGTAGCCAGGTTGGCATTGAGGCTTTTGACATTGATCAACTCGGTTTTTTTACTGGCATAAATGGCTGTGCCCGATACATCGTATAACTTACCCGAAACGTTTTCGTCTTTTTGATCCGAAATCACAATTTCCTGGATGTCGACAACGCTGGGTTCGAGGTTGATGTCAAGATTGCCGATGCTTTGCTCCTGGAGCACAATGCGCTGGCGGTAGGATTTAAAACCTACAGAGCTTACTGCTATTTCGTAAGAACCGGGATCCAGTTTTGCAAAGCGAAAAAAACCGTTGTCGTTGCTGATTTCTACTGTATTGAGTGGCAAAAGTACCACGGAGGCACCGGCCACTGCTTCTGAACCTGAGCGAATGGTGCCGCTGATCATGGACTGGGTTTGGGCAAACAAAGGCAAAACAACACAGGAGCATAAACCCAGCAATACGGTTTTTAACAGCATCATTTTTATTTTTTGTAGGGCAAAATCCAGGGAATAGGTTTCCAACTCAGCTTTTGTGCTGCCAGGTTGACGGATGAATCAATAAAGGGTTTGGAGCGGTCTCCATTCAAGGACACATACACTTCGGCGTATACTTGGGGATCTTCCAATCCGGTTTTTTGATAACTTTTGGCCAGGTGATGGGCATATTGCAAAATCATATCCGGCTGGGTGCTCATCATTTTTTCCTGCAGTGGCGTCAGGAATTTTTTGTTGTCCACTTCATAAAACTGCGTACCACTCTTATCCTTTACAGTAAAATAGGCCGTTCCCGATTTTTCCATCAACATCACCCGCCAGGAAAACCGATACCCCTCCTCCGTCCAAAACAAATGCCCAGGGTACAGCAAAAACCGCAAGGGAATCACCAATTGCAGGAATACATACAGGACAATAGCTAGGGAGAGAATTTTATTGCGGGCAAAAACTGGGGTTGTTCCCTGCTGAGTTGCCGTAGCTTGAAGTTTAACTCCAGGCAAAAAGGACTGTAGTTTGGCATGAAATTCTGCGGAGAAAAAAATCAGACTGGCGCTAATCATCACATAAGGAAACATCCCGATGCCCGGAAAAAAAAGCGCTGTTGCCAAGTGGAAGACCAACACAAAGCCGTAAGCGATGAGCCGTGTTTTTTTATTCAATAGAAAAAAGACGATAAACAAGTCGTACACCGCCCCAAACCAGGAAAAGAGATAAGCCACCCAGGTTTCGTACATCCAGGGGCCTACAATGGGCAGGTGGCTTTTGGCCGGAAGCCAGGTTTTCATGGGCTCGGCATGGATCAACCAATCAGGATTGATTTTGGCCAGCCCGGCAAATATGTATACGATCGACAGTTGAAAGCGCAGGATATCGATAGTCCAGGCAGGAACCAGAGGCTTTTGCGGGGTAATTCGCCAATAAACATCCAGCGAATAGGCTCCATTGGCGGGCAAAAACACCATGATAAAAGCCACGAGGCTAATGAAATAATAGTGGTTGAGGTAGGCCGAGGCATCTATCAATTCAACATACGTGAAGGCCAGGAAAAAGAAAAGCATGGCGATGCGATAAAAACAGCCAAGTATAATCAGTACGGTGCTGATGATGATCGTGGCAAATAATAGGTGCATACCTAAATTGCCCAAAGGTTGTACCCAATCAAACCCCGGGTAAGTAAAATGAAATTGGGGTTCGATATAAATGCTGGTGATCCAACCCCGCCACCAAAAACGAAGCAGACTAAACATCATCAAGACCCCGAAGGTGATCCTGAAGGTAATCAATGGCGCGATGGAAACCGGGCGGTAAAGGCTCTGTTGATCAGTCACCGTCATTATCCTGATAGGTTATTTGTACCGCAGTAGCCGAAGCTACGTCTGTTTTGATCAGAGTCAACAATTTTTGCACCTGCTTGTAGGCCCCTTCCACGAGCACAGGATTGTTGACAAAAGCCGCCGACAGGGGCTTGGGAATGGCGTTCAACGCCGTTAAAGCTATGTCAAACTGTGCCAATACGGCGTTGTTCAAATCCTGTTTTTTCAGCAGCACGAGGTAATCGGCAATGCCATCGCCACTTCCACCCGTGTAATAATTTTTTAAGCTGCTCAGGTTGGCGATGGCCAATTCGGCGGAAATGCCAGCGTAATAGCCTTCACATTTATCGGCAAACACAATTCCGTTGGATTGTTTGCCAAAAGGCCAACCAATGCGCGGCCCTTTTAAAGCATCTATCTCGTAAGCAAACTGGTTTACGAGGCTGCCGATGGAGCTACCCACATCGGTTTTTAAGGAAGTAATAAAAATACGGTGGTAAGGGCCATTCCACTGACTCAGGGTGTTTTCGACCAAGGTTTTCATGCGGCCCAATACATCTTGTACATATTTTTTGCGTTTGGCTGCACCTGCACCGGAAAACTTACTCACTGCATTCGGTGCATATAAGAGGTAATCCAAAGCCGGAAAACCCTGAATGCTATCCGAGTTTTGCGGGATAGTAAAGTTATAGTTGCCCGTTTCGATGCCCTTTTCAATTCTTGCTGGCACGGTAGGGAAAGTATTGGTGTAACTGTTTAGCATTTGAGCCGAGGCGGGCCCAAAATAAAGAACTGATATACCTTCAAAACCAATGTAGGCTGCTTTGAAAGGTTCGCGGGTTGCTGCCAGTGTGAGTTCGGAAGGGGCGGCCAAAAATGCATTGACGCTGGTGGTCAATGCGCCCAATTTGTTGTTCAAGTCGGTATAAGCCGGAACAATCAGGTTATCGGCGTAATTGACCAGCATCGCCGATTTAAAAGTGTCCGTGCTTCCCGGATTGTCTTCATTGTCATTCCCTTCTTTGCTGCAGGCAAATGCGATCAGGGCGGACATTAACACAAGCCCTGCAAGTTTGAGCTGAAAACCTTTTTTCATCAGTATAAAATTGGAGCAAATTAAAAAATGTTCAACTACTGGTTTAATTTTAACCATAAGCACCAAAACCCAATAAATGGTGTTTTTGTACTTATGTGCTGCACACTAACCGCTATTTGCAGCTGCTTAAAGCTGCAATTTGCCGTAAGCCTCGGTCAAGATGGTTTGCGCTTGCTTCAGTTTGGTATTGCTGGGATCTTCAGCCAGGGTATAAAAATTAGTCTTGATGATGTCCAGTAAGGTCTGATAGTTTGCGGCAGTCAATTTGCTGCTGGCATCTCGGTATTTTAAGGCAATGATGAAGCCATAACCTTCGGAAAGGCTGTGGAATTTTGCGTCGAGTGCAGATTGGGTTTGAGGAGTGAGCATGTAGTAATAGGCCGAAGCAGCCATGGTTTTTTCCAAATACTCCTTGATGGTGGCAATGGCGGCATCACGGGTTTTGTAATCTTTGGCCACAATAGCTGCTCTACCTTTGCGGAAAGCTTCAAACACAATACCACCCGACTTGAGGTACTTGCCCCGCTCTGCGAAGTAGCTACCCAATGCCAGGGGCCGATCTGGCATGGCCGAAGTGTAGGCTGTAGTGGTATCATAATTGGCAGGAATTCCGACGTAACCAAAGGCCAAATCCCAGTTGTGTTGCATGGCAGTGCCTTGGCCAGTTATTACAGTTTTGTTGTCGTCGGAAGGGATTTTGTCCAAAATGGCATTGATGTTGTACAAGCTCAAGCCACCCATTAGACCTTTGGCCACCGCCTGGTTGAACTCAAGGCCAGTGTAATTGAACAAGCGGCTGCCAATTTTGCCTGCAATCCCTTTGGCACCTGGACGATTGTAGAACTTGCTTACCGCCACCATCGAATCAGCATAGGCTTTGAAGGTGCTGACATCCGCACTTTTGCTGGCTAGGTTAAAGGTCAATTTGTTGATTTCGGTGTGCGGATAAGGAATATTGTTCGCCATATCTGCGGTATAAGCAGCGTTGCTGTTGTTCCACAGGTAGTTCACTGTGTCCTGACTCAATACCTTGCGGGTAGAGCGGCCCAAGTAAGTGGTATAACCCAGCCACATGCTGATGCGTGCAGCGGATTCTTTGTACTCCACATTGTCAAAAATATAGGTAGTGGGAACAGTGTACTCCAGGATTTCGTCCTCGTCGTTTTTACAGGAAGTCAAAAACAAACAAGCGCCAAGAGCACAGAAAAGCATTGTGTTTTTCATAACATCAGGTTTTTTTTGCAAAAATAGGAGATCATTTTTAAAATTACTGCCTTTATTAAGACTAAATCTAAGAAATGACAATCTTACGACGTTTGTTTATTTAGACTAAATATAATTTAAATTTGGTGCAAAAAAAAAGCCAACCAACGTGAATTGATTGACTTCTTTGGATGGGCTTGCGTTTGCAAACGTAATACCCATTATTCGCATTACTTGTTTACTTCACAATATATTCTGCCAACCAATCACCTACCTGCGAGGTTTTGAAGGCTTTGGATTTATCTGTAGCAATATCTTCGGTAACGGCATCAGCAGCCAAAGAAGCATCAACTGCATCGCGTACTGCTTTGGCTTCTGCGGGCAATTTGAGTCCTAGTTCCAACAACAAAGCGGCAGAAAGCACCGTTCCAATTGGATTGGCGATGTCTTTGCCAGCAGCTTGTGGATACGATCCGTGGATGGGCTCAAATACAGAAGTATGGATACCAACCGATGCGGAAGGCAGCAAGCCCAAAGATCCGGTGATTACGCTGGCTTCATCAGAAAGAATGTCGCCAAACATGTTTTCAGTGAGCATCACGTCAAACTTCTTGGGCCACTGGATGATTTGCATCGCAGCATTGTCGACAAACATGTAGTCTACTTCCACATCTGCATAATCGGCTACCATGCCTTGCACGGTTTCTCTCCACAAGCGGGAAGTGGCCAGTACGTTGGCTTTGTCAACCACGGTCATGCGTTTGTCGCGCATGCGCGCGTATTCAAAACCGAGTTTGGCAATACGCGTAACTTCATCTTTGCTGTATACGCAGGTATCGTAAGCTTTTTCTCCGTTTTCACTACGGCCACGAGGCTCACCGAAGTAGATTCCTCCTGTCAATTCGCGGATCACCACAAAATCGGCACCTTCAACTAGATCAGGACGCAAAGGCGACTTGTGTATCAGGGATTGAAAAGTATTGATGGGGCGAATATTGGCGTACAGACCCAGTTTTTTGCGCATGGCCAACAAGCCTTGCTCAGGGCGCACCTTTGCCTTGGGGTCGTTGTCGTATTTTGGATCACCGATGGCACCGAAAAGAACGGCGTCGGAGTTCATACAGATTTCGTGGGTTGATTCAGGGTAAGGCTCCCCTACTTCGTCGATGGCGTGAGCACCCGTGATGCCAAATTTGAAGTCAAATTCATGACCAAACTTGCGGCCAACTGCTTCCAGTACTTTTACTGCCTGTGCCACAACTTCGGGGCCAATGCCGTCGCCAGGAAGTTTTGCGATAGTGAATTTCATTGCTTATTGATTTTCGATAAGGTTCAACATTTTTATCGTCGCCTTTATTGCCGCAATGGCCTGATCAGAATCGAGGCCACTGGTTTTGAAGGGACGCAACTCATCCTGTTGCCAGGTGATGGCGGTTTGACACAAGGCGTCGGTTTTTCCTCCCGGAGGAATAGTGACTACGTAGTCGATTAAGCGCGGCAAGTTTTTGCCCAGGCTTTGATAAATTTGACGCAATGCACTCATGAACGCATCGTATTGGCCATCGCCGTCGGCGGTACGTTCGTAAGTTTTGTTGTCAATTTCAATGCTCAGGGTAGCTACAGAGCGTAAGCCTGCGGCAACCGAGAGTGCATAGTTTTTGATGCGCACCCGCTGAGCAAGGGTTTGTTTGTCCAAAACATCGGCGATGATGTAAGGAAGATCTTCCTGTGTGACCACTTCTTTGCGGTCGCCCAATTCATTGACGGCCTTGGTTACCAAACGCATGGATTCCTGATCGAGTTCGATGCCCAGCTCCTCCAGGTTTTTGCGAATGCTGGATTTGCCTGCCATTTTACCCAAAGCATAAGAGTGCTTGCGGTTGAAGCGCTCAGGACTCAGGTCATTGTGGTAGAGGTTTCCTTTTTGATCGCCATCGGCGTGGATACCACTGGTTTGGGTAAACACAAACTCGCCGATGATGGGTTTGTTCGTAGGAATCCGTACACCAGAATAAGACTCCACGAGTTTGCTCACGGAGTACAGCTTTTTTTCATCCACAGAAACTTCGCAGTGCAAATGGTCTTTCAATACACCAACTACACTGGACAGAGAGACATTGCCGGCACGTTCGCCCAATCCATTGAGGGTGACGTGAATGCCGGCTACTCCTGCTTTTACTGCGGCCATGACATTAGCGGTAGCCAAATCATAGTCATTGTGCGCGTGAAAATCAAAACTCAATTGAGGAAAACGTTGCTGCACATCAGCACAATAGGTGAAGGTTTCGTCAGGATTGAGAATACCTAAGGTGTCTGGAAGCAGGATGCGATGGACAGGAGCTTTGCTCAAACCATCGAGCAAGAAATAAACGTACTCAGGAGAGGTACGCATGCCATTGGACCAGTCTTCGAGGTAAACATTGGAACGAATGCCAATTTTTTCTGCCCGCACCAACACATCCAGGATATCGGCGAGGTGTTCTTCTTTGGTTTTGCGCAATTGTTGGATACAATGGCGTTCGGAGCCTTTGGTGAGCAGGTTGAGTACTCGTGCGCCGGTTTCTTGCATCCAGTTAAGGGAACGGTCGCCATCTACAAAGCCCAGGATTTCAATTCGATCAATGTAGCCTTTCTCTTTGGCCCAATCCATGATCTTTTGAACCGCCGTAAACTCGCCTTCTGAAACGTGCGCAGATGCAATTTCAATGCGGTCGACCTTCAGTTCTTCCAATAGCAAGCGCGCTATTTTCAGTTTCTCCTGATCGGTAAACGATACGCCGGAGGTTTGTTCACCATCGCGGAGGGTGGTGTCCATGATTTCGATCTTCCGTCCCATTTTTTTTCTGCTATCAGCTGACGGCTGTCAGCTGTCAGCTATCAGTTGTCAGCTATCAGCTTTCAGCTGACAGCATAATTGGTTGCTGATGGCTGACGGCTGACAGCAGATTGCTGATAGCTGACGGCTGATAGCTATCAGCCAGAACTATGCTCTCTTTTTCTCGAATTCTTCGATCTTCTCCTTTATGTTCAAAAGATAATCGATGTCATCGTAGCCATTCAGCATGCATTCTTTTTTGTAAGTGTTAATTTCAAAAGTGAATGCGTTGCCTGTTGCATCGATGGTGAAGGTTTGAGCCTCCAGATCTACGGTGAACTTGGCTTGGTGATCGGCTTCAATTGCTGAAAAAATTTGAGCCAAGAACTCATCCGATACCTGAACGGGCAAAAGGCCATTGTTCAATGCGTTGTTCTTGAAAATATCGGCAAAAAAGCTGCTTACTACGACCTTGAATCCAAAATCAGTAATGGCCCAGGCAGCATGTTCTCGACTGGAGCCACAACCAAAGTTTTTGCCACTCACCAAAATATCGCCGCTATACAGCGAATTGTTGAGTACAAAATCCGCAATGGGCTGGTTGTTGGAATCGTAACGCCAATCGCGGAACAAGTTTTCACCGAAGCCGTCCCGAGTGGTTGCTTTCAAAAAGCGGGCTGGGATGATCTGGTCGGTGTCGACGTTTTCTATATGAACGGGTACAGCTGATGAGTGTACCAAATGGAATTTTTCGCGTGCCATAATGCTAATGACAAAATTGTGAAATGAATGAAAATCGTAAGGACAACCCTATGTGGTTGTCCCCTGGGTGGTCAACCCTATGTGGTTGTCCCTGGGTGGTCAACCCTATGTGGTTGTCCCCTCACAAGGGGTCAACCACGTAGGGTTGACCCTACAGATCCCGTGGATCAACGATTTTTCCGGTTACCGCCACTGCTGCTGCCGTAATGGGGCTGGCCAACATGGTACGGGCGCCGGGGCCTTGACGGCCTTCAAAGTTGCGGTTGGAAGTAGAAACCGCGTATTTACCCTTTGGTATCTTGTCTTCGTTCATGCCCAAACATGCGGAACAGCCGGGTTGGCGCAGTTGGAAGCCAGCTGCTTCAAAGATGGCCACCAAACCTTCTTCCTGAGCTTGTTTTTCCACTTGCTTGGAGCCAGGTACGATCCAGGCGGTGATGTTGTCGGCTTTTTGCTTGCCCTTGACAAATTCAGCTACTGCCCGCAAGTCTTCGATGCGGCCATTGGTACAACTGCCAACAAATACGTAATCGACATTTTTGCCCAAAAGACGTTCACCCGGAACCAATCCCATGTATTCGAGTGACTTGGAAAAGCTGGTACGGTTGGATTCTTCTACTTCTTCCAACGCAGGAACATTCTCGGTGATCTTGATGCCCATGCCAGGGTTGGTGCCATAGGTGATCATCGGCTCGATGTCCGCAGCATCGTAGTGCAACTCTGCTTCAAATACTGCATCTGCGTCGGTGTACAGCTCTTTCCACTTTTCAACTGCGGCATCAAAATCAGCCCCTTGGGGAGCAAATTCGCGGCCACGGATGTATTCAAAGGTTGTTTCGTCTGGAGCGATCAGGCCACCACGGGCACCCATTTCGATGCTCATGTTGCAAACGGTCATGCGGCCTTCCATGCTCAGGTTGCGGAATGCAGAGCCTGCGTATTCTACAAAATAGCCTGTACCACCGCTGGCGGTGATTTTGGAAATAATGTAGAGAATAATGTCTTTGGCACCAACTCCAGGACCCAGCTCGCCATTTACCGTAATGCGCATGCGCTTGGCTTTGGATTGCATCAGGCATTGAGTGGCCAATACCATTTCCACTTCGGAAGTACCAATACCAAATGCCACACTGCCAAAAGCACCGTGGGTAGAGGTATGGCTGTCGCCACATACAATGGTCATACCCGGTTGAGTGATGCCCAATTGTGGCCCTACAACGTGTACAATTCCTTGGTAAGGGTGATTGAGTCCATACAGGGTAACGCCATGATTCAGGCAGTTTTCCGTCAGTTTGTCCACTTGAAAGCGGGAAAGCTCATCCCGGATGGGCTTGTCCTGGTTAATTGTGGGCACGTTGTGGTCGGGTGTTGCCACGGTGCGATTGGTGCGGAATACCTTGAGTCCGCGCGCATCTAGTCCGGCAAACGCTTGCGGACTGGTTACTTCATGGATCAAGTGTTGGTCGATGTACACCACACTTGGGCCATCTTCAATCTGTTCAACTACGTGGGCGTCCCAGATTTTATCGAATATCGTTTTACCAGCCAATTTTTGAGGATTTTAAAGATTTCGCAAAATGGTCAGCAAAATTATGAAGTTTTGGCAGAATAACTTGGCTGTTGCAAAATCCTTAAAAAAATGGATGCTGGAAAACGGGAATGGTTTTTTCTAAAAATCATTCCATAAGGATTGGGCTAAAAACCCTGCCAATGCTGGTTTTTGGGCATTTTTCACTGCAGCCTATTTTGGAGATATTGTGTACGAGAACTGCCGTGCGGGCTTCGTAATTGTGGTAAAAAATTAGTTCGGTTTATTCCGAGGGCGCTGCGCTGGTTGCTGACTGTGCTCCATTTTGCGCAGCACTTCCTTAATGATGTGGTCAAAACGCTGCTGTTGCTGTGGCGTGCCCAGATTGCGTACAGCTTGAAAATGTCTAAAAGTGATCAATTCGGTCTTTCCCTGGATCTGTCGCAAGACACCAAATTGGGTAGTGTCGCCTTTGCCGAGGTTGTCATAAAGTTGGTTACGGGATTGAATTCGCTCAAATTCCAACTTCTGCATTTGATCCCGGTGCTGGTGAATCAGCTCCCAATACGCTTTGCGTTGGGTGGCATCAAATTTCAGTTCGTGCATCAGGAATTCGGCTGCTTGAGATCCACCTTGAGGGCCAGTGATGCGCCAAAGTAGCCCTAAACTGACTACATTGAGGATGAGCAAGCCCAGCAGGGCGACGCCCATTATTCTTATGGCATTCATTTTTAATAATTTAATTGACTACCGAAATAGGTTTCTGAAAATTGCTGGAATGTATCGTTTTGCCTATGTTTACTGACGTTGAGCCAAACCACAAAATTGAGTACCAGCATTACCGCAGCGGCGGCGGCAAGTCTAATGGCAAGGCGGCGAATTTGCACTTGCTGTACCTGACGCCCTTCCCGGTTGGCAGCAATCCGTGCTTCAATTTTTTGGAGCAAAGCTGCATCAGCTTCCGCTCTCTGGATGCCTTCCAGGCTGTTGAGCGCAGCATTAATATTGGCTTGAATGTCAATGTTTTCCACAGTGAATACGGTTAACGGTTTTCGTAAAAATTTTTCAAAAGCTCCCGAAGTTTTTGTTTGGCACGTACCAGCAAAGATTCAACAGCCGGAACCGTCACATTCAGAATGGCAGCGATTTCGGCATAGCTGAGTTGTTCTACTTTGGCCATCACAAAAGCACTTTGTTGGTTTTCTGGCAGTTGGGCAATGGCTTTGAACAAGATTTTGCTCGACTCCTGTTGTTCCAGCAATACGCCAGGGTGCAAAAAGTCGGGAATTTCAAACACGGTTTCTTCGGCACCTTTCTGTTTCCACAGTGAGATGGTAAAACCTGCGCGTTTTTGGGCCTTGCGGGCTTTCAAACGATCCAGGACTTTGTTGACGGTGATGCGGTACAGCCAGGTGGTCAGCGCAGCTTGTCCCCGAAAACTGGCGAGGGCTTCGTACACTGCCAAAAACACATCCTGGGTTACTTCTTCGGCCTCTTCCCAATTTTGCAGCATCGACAATGCCGTGTTGAATACCCGATCTTTGTGGGCATCAAAACAGTCTTGAAAGGAAATCGCGATTCCTTCGGCACTGTTGGTCATTGCATTGTCGTTGGCCAATTGAAAATAGATTTACTTGTTAGCGGATGTTCGATAGGGATATAGGGAACGATGAAAAAATAACTACCCCATTTATTTCTTCATCGTTCCCAAGCAAATGCGTTACGGTTGGTTAGACGAGCAGGTAAGAATAACCCTGCGCACCATAGTCAACTTTTTTGGGTAAAATCAAAATAAATCCGAAATTTCGATTTTCAAAAACTCTTGCCAGGGTAATCCGCGTTCACCGATCAAGAACATCTTATGTGGCGCATATAATTGATTAAAGGAATCCATGCCTTTGGTAAAAGCGGTATTATTGCTTTTTACTTCAAGGCCGATTATCTTCCCATTTCGTTCGATGACGAAATCTACTTCCTGATTGCGATCTCGCCAATACCACAATTGGCATTCCCGTTTGGTGGCTGCGTGTAGAAGGTGAGTTCCTACAGCATTCTCAACCCATTGTCCCCAATTTTCAGGTTCTTGACGAATGTTTCGAAACGAATTTCCAATCTGGATACTCAATAAAGAAGGATCATGAACTTGCCATTTTGGCAATGAAGCTTTGCTTCGTGCAACGTGCTGATGAAAATTCTGAATACTCCCCAATAAGCCTGCTGTATTCAACAATTCGTTGTAGTGCGCCAAGGTGGCCACATTTCCAGAATCTTGTAATTGCCCTAATATCTTGGTGTAAGACAAAATTTGTCCACTATATCTACTGCCTAATTCCAATAAACGGCGCAACAATGCAGGTTTTTCAACCCGACTTAGCATCAGAATATCTCTGGATAAGGTGGTTTCAAGAATCGAATCTTTCATATAATCTATCCACCTAGTTTCGTCTTGATACATAATTGCAGCACCCGGATAGCCTCCAAACCAAACGTATTGTTCAGCTGAATATCCAAAAGCAGCTTCCATTTCTTTGAAGCTCCACTGCAACATGGGAATAACTTCAAATCTGCCTGCCAAAGATTCGCTAAGCCCCTGCTGGATACGCAACCGTGCAGAACCTAAGAGTACCACTTTCAATTCAATATTGTCAAAAGTATCTCGATCCCATTCTGCTTTTATGGTTTCGCTCCAGTTGTTGATTTTTTGAATTTCGTCAATGATGAGAATACCTTCGTTAGCGGAACTGGCTTTAAGTCGCTGACGACCAGCCTCCCAAATTCCTCTAAGCCAGGTGCGATCAGCGGCCACAATATCGTCTGCTGAGAAAAAGAATACCGGGATTTCAAGTTTAGGAATCAGTTGTCGAATCAAGGTTGTTTTTCCGACCTGGCGGGGACCAACAATGACTTGAATGAAATTTCGGGGTTCTCCAAGACGACTTAACAGCGTTTTTAATTCTTTTCGTTCGAACATATTTTTACATTTTGCGAGCTACGACTCGTAAAAATACGAGATATAGCTCGCAAAATGTAAAAACATGTCCTTTTTTTGAAAAAAGAAAGGCTAGCGCTTATTCAGAACCAGCCCTTCTTATTTTTGATCCATAATTTCAACTCAAAGCCCCAACACTTTTCTGTTGAAAGCCTCATCAGATCCGCCACCTGCAAAGTCGTCGAAAGCTTTTTCGGTTACTTCGATGATATGATCGGCGATGAACTGGGCACCTTCTTCGGCACCTTGCTCAGGGCTTTTGATGCAGCATTCCCATTCCAATACTGCCCAGCCATCGTAATCGTACTGAGACAGTTTGCTGAAGATGCTACTGAAATCGACCTGACCATCACCCAAAGAGCGGAAGCGTCCAGCGCGATTGACCCATCCCTGGAATCCGCTGTATACGCCTTGTGAGCCAGTTGGGTTGAATTCCGCATCTTTAACGTGGAAAGCTTTGATCCGATCGTGGTACAAATCGATGAATGCTAGGTAATCCAGGCACTGCAATACAAAGTGGCTTGGATCGTAGTTGATATTGGCACGTGGATGCCCATCCAGGTAATCTACAAACATTTCAAAAGTAGCGCCATCGTGAAGGTCTTCGCCAGGGTGCAGCTCATAACAAGCATCTACACCACACTCGTCAAATACATCCAAAATCGGTTTCCAACGCGCTGCCAATTCTTTGAACCCAGTTTCGACCAAGCCCGCAGGGCGCTGCGGCCATGGGTAAAGGAATGGCCAAAGCAATGCACCAGAAAAGGTTACATGCGATTTCAGTCCCAGGTTTTTGCTGGCTTGCGCGCCCCATTTCAATTGCTGAACGGCCCATTCGGTACGGGCTTTGGGGTTGCCATGCACTTCTGCTGGCGCAAACCCGTCAAACATGGCATCGTATGCAGGGTGTACTGCCACCAATTGTCCCTGCAAATGGGTAGACAATTCGGTGATGGACAAGCCATGATCATCGATTTTGCCAATCAAATCGTCGCAATACGCTTTGCTTTCGGCAGCGGTTTTGAGGTCAATCAAACGCGCATCCCAGGTTGGAATTTGAACGCCTTCGTAGCCAAGGCCAGCGGCCCACTGGCACACGCTGTCCAAACTGTTGAATGGGGCTTCATCGCCCATGAACTGCGCCAGGAAAATGGCGGGTCCTTGAATGGTTTTCATGTTTGTTATAGGTTTTAGGGTCTTAAGGTTTAACCTAACACCCTATTTTGCAATATCGTACAAACCCCAGCGATCCGGGTCAACTTCGGGTTTATCTCCGGGGTTGAAAGATAAGGTAATGGTTTCTTTACCCAAATCAATACGCTGAATTTTTCCATTAATTTTTACTTCGACGGGGAAAGTAAAGGGCAAGTTTTGGGGCGTTTCCCAATGCAGGCTAATTTGTTGGCCTTCCACCCTGGATACGAGCTTGGGCAAGAAGGGTTGCCGCAAATACACATCAAAAAACCATCCCAGTGATTTGCCACTTTCTGCTTCACAAATCAATTGAAAATCAAGGGTGGTAACGAAATGGCACTGACGTCCATCCTTGATGTCTTCTGCTTTGGCGTTGGCATAACATAGGCGGCGCAAGGAACGCAACAAGGCTTCTTTGCCAATAACAGCCCGCAAGGCATGCAAAACCCAGGCTCCTTTGGCATAAATGGGCGCCCGGTAAATTTGCTTGGACGTTTGGGAGGTCAATGGGGCTACCGCCAAATTGTTCTGAAAGCGGCGCGATCCGTCCATGTACTCGTGGTATCCTTTGATGCCCTTGAGCTCTTCCATATACAGGGCTTGCATATAGGTACAAAAACCCTCGTGAATCCACATGTCTTTCCAGTCGTAATTGGTCACCAGGTTGCCCCACCATTCGTGGCCGAATTCGTGGTGATGGAGGGCGTCAAAACCCCAGTCTTTGCCTCCGGTCATGCTGCCATTGCTAAAATTGGCGCCATAGGCAATGATGCTCTGGTGCTCCATGCCGAGGTGAGGCGTTTGTACTACCCCATATTTGTCGGCGCGGAACGGATATGGACCGAGCAGTTTTTCGTAGAATTTCATGTGGTCGTAGATTTCGGTAAAGAGCTTTCTGCCTTTATCGTAGTCTTCAGGGAGTACATAAAAAACCATGGGGAAGCTTTCGCCAGCTACGCTTTTGTATTGCCCTTCAATGGCGCGGTATGGCGCAATATTGAGGGCAACGTTGTAGATGTTGATGGGGGTAGAAATGTACCAGTGAAAAGTCTGGGTTCCGTCTTTGTGTTTGCTGGTACTGAGCAATTTGCCATTGCAGGCCGCAACCAAGGGCTCGGGAACATTGACGTGGAGGGCCATAGAATCGGGTTCGTCTGAAACGTGGTCTTTACAAGGCCACCAAAGATCGGCGCCTTCGCTTTGGCAGGTAGTGGCGATCCAGTGCGCACCAGATTTGGTGGTTGACCAGGTGAAGCCACCATCCCAGGGTGCGCGTATTGCGGTGCGGGGCTTGCCCCCATACAGTACGCGTACCTGAATTTGCTCGCCGGACTGACGGGTGAAGCCCAAGTCGATCCAGATTTTCCCTACTTTCCGGGTATACGTTGCCGCAACTGGTTTTTGGGGATTGGACAAATCCCATACTTCGCGGATGGTCAGCAAGGTATCCAGATCCAGTACCAATTGGTTCATTGGTTGTACTACCTTGGCGCGCACGACAACCTGGCCTTCCAATTCACGTGTGTCGGGTGTGATTTTGACGTTGAGGTCGTAAAAGCTCACATCGTAAGCAGCCTGCTCAGGAGTGAGTGGCCCGCCTGAATCGAGAATGGCGGTTTGGGCGCAAACAAGGGTATTGCCGAGCATAAAAAGGCCGGCCCAGATGTTTTTCAAAAATTTCATTGTGTTGAATTTGGTGGTGGGTGTAAGCCAGCCAAGACGAAAATTTTCCTGCTGTTGATTAAACCGGAGCGGTTTAGTTTAAGGGTTTGAATGGTAGCGCGTCCTGTTGGCGTTTTTCCAATCATATGTGTGTATTCTTCACTCCATTCAAAGTGATCTTCCCATTTGTTTTTTCTGGGATGGAAAAGTAGAACTTCTTTTTCATCATATGGATCAATGCCCGAGATTTTATCATATTTATGCCCGTTACATCCATCACACGACAATGCGAGATTTTCTTGTTCTGTTGTCCCCTCTTTAGCCAAAGGGATAATATGCTCAATTGCAAATGGTTGATTGGAATATTCTGATAAACTCTTACAATATTCACATCGATACTCAGCACGTGCAAAAACAAGATTCCGTAGTAATTTACTGATATAAACTCTAGCCATTATAATGATTAGAAAGTCCCAATTGAGTCATCAATTCTGGAAGTGTTGTTTTGCGAATTTCAGCCAATTCTGCTAAACACGACAAACGCACCACATTTCTTTCTTCAACAATTTCAGTGAATCCAATAAATTCTTCATTTTCGGCGGAAGTCATTGCTTCATCCTCTAACTTCTGCTTTAGTTCATTATACCGATGGTAAAACCCTTCGTCAAGACCCTTATTTATTTCCAGAAAAAGCTCTGACTCCCGCTTTGACAAGTGAGGAGCTTTTCTTTCCGCAATCATAAATCGTCCTTTATGAACAACTTGTTCCAACTCCTCCAATGCAAGCTGCCCCATCTCCGCAAGAATTTGCTCTGGACTGGCTTTGGGTGGTTGAATCTGTACATCTGACATGTTTCTATTATTTTATCAAAAAAAATTGATGGAAACCGTTCTCTACAAAAATACGTTTTTTATCCAAAAGAACAACCAAAACAGGAGAAGGCGGTGTTTCAGTAGCTAAACGTGCTAACTTTGAATTCGCGCACCTCTTCAACTTGAAAGAAACTACTGCAAATGCTCGACAACATCATCGTCAAACTTCTGCTTTCCCCGCTGGCATTAATCTACGGCATTGGCATCAGCCTGCGCAATGGGATGTACAATGCAGGACTGATCCGTTCGGTTAAATTCAACCTACCCGTCATCTCGGTTGGAAATCTTTCCGTAGGTGGGGCCGGAAAAACGCCACACATCGAATACTTGTTGCGGCTTTTGCACCATTACATTGAAGTGGCCACTTTAAGCAGGGGGTACAAACGCAACACCACAGGCTATCTGGATGTACTCGCCGAGCACAACGCCAGCGAAGTAGGAGACGAACCCTTGCAATTCCGCCGCAAATTCCCGGATGTAACCGTTACGGTATGTGAAAACAGGGCTTATGGCATCCCCCAGATGGTGGGTCGGCATCCCGAAATTCAGGCCATTCTAATGGATGATGCCTTTCAGCATCGGGCAGTTACGCCCGGGTTGAATATCATGCTGACGGAATACGGGCGGCCATTTTTCAAAGACTTTTTGTTGCCTTCTGGGCGCTTGCGCGAGTGGCGCTCGGCCTACCGCAGGGCCGATGTGCTGATTGTGAGCAAGTGTCCAGCGGATTTGACGCTGGAGCAAAAAAATCTAATGATTGAAAAATTGGCGCCTTTTGCTCATCAGCAAGTGTTTTTCACCCAGTATGTTTACGGCAACCCGTACTACATGTTCAATCAGTCGTATATAAAGGTATTGGACAAAGACACCGATGTGCAATTGCTCAGTGCCATTGCTGGAACAGATTACTTGCTGTCGTACCTGGAGCCCAAAGTCGCTACGGTAACCAGCCAGGAATACGCCGATCACCACAATTTTTCAACTGAAGATCTTTACGACATTCGGGGTCAGTTTTTGCGCCTGGATTCGCCCAATAAAATCATTGTTACCACCGAAAAAGACGCCATGCGCCTGGAAGCACACCGGGAATACATTCAGGGAGAAGACCTGCCCATTTTTGTTTTGCCCATTGAGGTTGTGTTTCTTTTTGAGGAGGGGCCAAAATTTGATCAATTGATCCAAAATTATTTGCTCAATTTTAAAGTTTAAGCGGTCTTGTCTTTAATTTTCCGCAATACCTAAAACTTTCTCTCGTGAGTTTGCTACAGCGCATCGTTTATACCATATTAAAAGCCCTGATCAAATTGCTGGTCAATGTGTACTACCCCTTCACCAGCATTGTGGGCAAGGAAAAGCTAAAACTTCAGGGGCCAACCATCATCATTGGCAATCACCCCAATACTTTGATGGATGCGCTCAATGGTGCCATTTGGGTCGATAAATCCATTTATTTTCTGGCTATGGCGCGTTTATTTAAACCCGATTGGGTGGGCAGGATTTTACGTTTTTTGTTTTGCATCCCGCTGGAGCGCCGCAAAGACAATGATGGCGGCCCTGTAAACAATGAAGATACCTTCAAACAAGCCATCGAGCACCTTTCCAAACACCGGCATTTGTTCATCGCGCCCGATGGAGGCAATGAGCTGGAGCGCAACTTGTTGCCACTCAAAACTGGCACAGCACGCATCAGCTTAAGTGCGGAAGACCACCAGGATTTTCAACTGGGTCTGCGCATCTTGCCTTTGGGGTACACCTATTTTGGGGACAAAACCCAGTTTGGCAGTGAGATGCTCATTCAAGCCGGAGAACCCATCATTCTCAAAGATTTTCAAGAAGCATATGCCGCAGATCCTCAAGGCACAGTGCGTAGGTTGACTGCACTACTGGAAAAGCGCATGCAAGATTTGCTCCTCAACACCAAAGACGAAGAAGAAGACCAACTCCTCCATGTTTTGGAGGAAATCCTGCGGGATGATGCACCATTGCCATTGCCTGATTTTTTTCAACGCAGCAAAGCATTGTTGTCCCATTTGCGCAATTTTGCCATTGAGCATGCCGATCACCACGCTGGATTTGTAGCTCAGGTACAAGCCTATTCAAAAGCGTTACAATCCGCTCAATTGCGTTCGGGAGCAGTTTACCTGGCTCAGATTGAGGCGACTCAGCGCAACCAAAAGCTCTTTTATTTTGGGTTGCTTTCACCGATTTGGGGCTTTGCCTGGGTCAATCATTGGCCAGTATTGGCGCTTTGCAGATGGGTAGTACAGAAACTCAACCTGCATGTGGGCTACAAATCTGCTGTTGAAATGTCGGTGGGATTGGTGGCAATGCCCATTTATTATGTGCTGGTATACAATTTAATCAGAAGCTTCAGCTCCTGGGTGGAAGCCTCCGTCTACATCCTTGCCATGATTGGCACTGGTCTTGTTTCGTTGAAAAACAAAAGGCGCGTTGAAAGTGCTTTGTCTTATTTCAAAATGTACAAATTAGGGCCAATCAAAGACAAGTTGAATACAGAACGGAAAGCGATCGGAAATCAACTTCAACAGTTTATTCAATAATTGCCCCATGATCTCCTCAATTCTGGCAATTGTCTTTCTGGGTGCAACTTTGGTACAATTGTTGTTTTGGTTATTGTTGTTTTCACGCCTAGCTTACTATCCAGTTGCTGATCCAAACCTGTCAAAAACACCTGACGAGAAGCTACCTTCTATATCAGTAGTCATCTGCGGATGTAACGAAGCGGACAATTTTGAAAAATATCTTGACCGTTTCCTCAGCCAGGACTACCCTTCCTTTGAAGTAATCGTCGTAAACGACAATTCGAGCGATAACAGTGAAAAAATTTTGTTGGAGTTTAAAATAAAATATTCGATATTACACGCTGTTACGATTAAAGAGCCGCATCCACCAGGCAAAAAATTTGCTTTGCAGGTGGGTATTGCAGCAGCAAAGTACGATTTGCTTCTTTTAAGTGATGCAGACTGTTATCCATCCACCCCACTTTGGATGCGTTCAATGCAGTCTGTGATTGAGAAAGATGTTTTTATCGGACTGGGCTACAGTCCATATGAATCTCGAAGAGGTTTACTCAACCACTTCATTCGCTTTGAGGCCATTTACACCGCTATTCAGTATTTTTCCTTTTCAATTGTAGGATTACCTTACATGGGTGTTGGTCGTAATTTGATTTACACAAAATCACTTTACCAACAACAAAACGGTTTTTCCGCACATTTGGACATCGCTTCCGGTGATGACGACTTGTTCGTCTCTGCTGCTGCGACTGGACGAAATACAGCAGTGATGTTGGCCGCCAAAAGTTTTGTTTTTTCGACCCCCAAATCGACTTGGGGAGGCTACTACCATCAAAAAACGCGCCATTTGACGACCAGCTCGCGCTACAAACCCGTTCACAAAATAGGTTTGGGTACGCTTGCGGCAAGTCATTTTTTGCATTACTCTGCCGGATTGGCTTGGGGTATTGTAGGAGATCAATGGTGCTTAGTATTGGCATTTTACCTGGCGCGAGCCACGGTAGTAGCAATGGTAAGTCGACCTATTTTGAGCCGTTTGAAATCCCTTTCACTCTGGCCCTGGATACTTTTTCTGGATGTACTTTATCTGTTCTACTATATCGTGTTCGCGCCAGTTTTGATAATCGGCAACCCACGAACATGGAAACACTAGCAACACACAAGGCCCGCCGCCGGGGCAAAGACGATCACAGTTTGGTTGAATTGGCGGTAAATGGAAACCAACGCGCTTACAGTATTTTGATGGAACGACACCAGAGCAATCTGTTGCGTACCATTCAAAAAATTGTACCCAACAGGGTTGACGCAGAAGATCTCGCTCTTGAATCATTCGGGAAAGCGTTTAGCAATCTCGGCACGTATCGTCCACATTACGCTTTTGGCACCTGGCTACAGCGCATTGCGATCAATCACTGCATTGACCACAAACGCAAACGTCGGCTCCAAACCTTATCAATTGACACCCAAGTCAGTGAAGATTTTGAAGGTCGTTTTTCGGAAAACATCCGCGCCAAGGCGCTCAATCCGGAAGAATGTCTGATTTCCGCTCAAAAACGCGATTTGATCCGAACGTTGATTACGCAACTCAATGAACGTTACCAGGTCATGGTGGAAATGCGCTATTTTGAAAACCGTACCTATGCTGAAATTGCTGCCGAAATGTGCGTACCACTTGGTACAGTTAAAGCGCAATTGCACCGGGCAAGGGAAATTCTTCACGACCTTTTGTGTACTCCTGATGCGGCGGCCTATTAGCCCCATAGAACAAAGAACAATACTGTAGTAGAGACGCGAATCACCGCGTCTCTACATTAATATATCTACTGACACGCCATTTTGGTTTATTTTAGCATCTTCATGGACAACTAAAACACCCTGAATATGCGCAAATCGATATTTTTGTTGTGGATGCTTTTTACCTATTGCACAAGTGCTTGCGATAAAGCTCCTGCCAATTATTATGAAACCTCGAATGCAAAGGATGCCTCAGCTCCACAATCGGAAGCGACTCCTCCTCCACCTCCTCCTGGTGAAGCTCAAAAACCCAATGTAGAGCCAAATTTCAAACTCAAACTGATCAAAACGGGAACGCTGAAATTTGAAACCTCCAACTTAAAGTCAACTTACCAACGCATCCGTCAGGCTGCAGATGCCACTGCTGGTTATTTAAGCAATGAGTTTACGGAAAACGAATACGATCGGATTGTACAAAGCATTACCATCCGAGTCCCTTCTCGGAATTTCGACCAATTGGTTTCAGCGGTCTCCAAAGGAGTGGATCATTTTGACACCAAAACCATCCAGGCTACCGATGTAACGGAAGAATTTGTAGACGCAGAAGCACGACTCAAAACCAAAAAGCAGGTAGAGCAGCGTTACCAAGACTTGCTTAAGCGGGCCAATAAAATATCCGAAATCCTGGAGATTGAAAAGCAGATTGGAGATTTGCGCGCGGAAATTGAATCGATTGAAGGACGCTTGCGTTTCCTTTCCAATCGGGTGGATTATTCTACGCTGGATATAAGTTTTTACCAAAAAATAAAAGAAGAAAAGGTAGTCTCGGAAAACAGATTGCTTAAAGCCCTGCGCAATGGTTGGGATGGATTGGTAGATTTTTTCATTGGACTGACTTCCATCTGGCCATTCATGATCTTTCTTGGGGTGGTCGGATTTTTCGTGTGGCGCCGATGGTCAAAAAAGTAAGTAGTTGGGCAAAAAGACACCAGGAGGATTTTGTCAAACCTGGTGTCTTTTTATTCTTTATGCGCCAACGCTACTTGCGTAAGCAGTTGCATCCATCAACCCATCGAGTTGAGCTGGATCACTAATGCTTACTTTAATGATCCAACCCTCTCCATAAGGATCAGAGTTGACCAATTCAGGCGTTCCGCTGAGTTTTTCGTTGAGTTCCAAAATGGTGCCATCAACGGGTAAAAACAAATCGGAAACCGTTTTTACCGCTTCTATTGTTCCAAAAATATCGTTGGCAACCAATTGTTTATTGATGGTTTCTACCTCAACGTAAACGATATCGCCCAATTCACTTTGGGCAAAATCAGTAATGCCCACGAAAGCGATATCCCCTTCCGTACGAATCCATTCGTGATCGGAAGTATAATGCAAGTTATCTGGAAAGTTCATACCTGTGTTTTTAGAGTGTATAAATTTGGTTCTCTTGGTATTAGAAATCTTAGTTTTAGGCTTTCTGCGCAGCCAAAAACTGACGAACCCAATCGGTGGTAACAGATTTAGGGCGTTCAAGTGGGAAACCCAATGCACGTGACCAGCACAAAGCAGCCAATACACCGAGCGCACGAGAAACGCCAAATAAGACCGTATAATAGCCGTATTCTTTTAGGCCATAGTGCACCAACAAGGCGCCAGAGTGTGCATCCACGTTGGGCCATGGGTTTTTGACTTTGCCGAGGCTACTCAAAATGCCTGGCACAACATCGAATACTTTCCAAACCACTTCTACAACATCGTCGTGGCTGATGTATTCTTTGGCAAACTCCATTTGAGCCATAAAACGTGGATCAGGGCGGCGCAATACAGCATGACCATAACCTGGTACAACCTGACCTTTGGCCAAAGTAGCATGCACGTAATTGGCAATTTGCTCTTTGGTTGGAGCAGTCGTACCCAATTCTTCCAACATATCAAAAATCCACTTGATCACTTCCTGGTTTGCGAGGCCGTGGAGTGGCCCAGCCAAAGCGTTCATCCCAGCTGCAAAAGTCAGGTACGGATCACTAAGCGTAGACCCCACCAAATGGGTAGTATGTGCAGAAGCGTTGCCTCCTTCATGATCGGCGTGGATGGTCAAGTACAAGCGCATCAAGGCTTTAAAGTCTTCATTTTCAAACCCCAGCATGTGTGCGTAATTGCCAGACCAGTCTTCGGTGGTGCTGGGTGCAATGTGCTGACCAGCAGCGTAAGTACGGCGATAAATATATGCTGCTACCTGTGGCAAACGGGCGATAAGGTTCATTGTGTCTTCGTAGGTGGCGTCCCAGTATTCATCTTTGCTCATGCCTTCGTCGTACTTGGCAGCAAAAATACTCTCGGTTTGCATGGCCATGATGGCAATCGAAAACTGGGTCATAGCGTGCGTATTTGCAGGCAGTGAATCCAGGGTAGTGAAAACGTGAGCTGGAACGGCTCCGCGCTTGCGCCATTCTTCAGTAAGCCAATCTGCTTCAGCCTGAGTAGGCACCTCTCCTACCAGCATGAGCCAAAAAAGCGCTTCGGGCAGTGGCTCTTTGCCATCCTTGCCTTTTGGTAGTTTCTCTTTGAGCTCCGGAATCGACATGTTCCGAAAGCGGATACCTTCCATTGAGTCCAGTTCGGAAGTTTCCCAGACCATCATTTTGATGTCGCGGGCACCACCATAGATCTGACCGAGGTTTACGTCATCCACCATCAATTCACTGTACTCTTTGAGCAAGGATTTGATTTCGACCTTTAGTGCGCTGGATTTCTCGTAGAATTTTTTCTTGAGGGTATCCATTCAAGTAAGTGTTATGGTTAGTAATGTTATTCGTTTGTTTCTTGGGATTGAAATTTCTCACAAATATTTTGTGCAAGTAATTCCGGGCGCAAAAATATTACTTTCAATCCGCCAAATGAAAACTATTTGACAGGGATTTACTATTCTGTTGTAATTTATTTTTTCAAAAACACTGGATGTAGGTGGAGAGACCCTTTCGCATTAGAGATGGTTAACGGTCTAGCTACCCCTAATCAGTGCTAAAATGAAAACGCATCAAGTCTTGAAGGGTTTGCACGTTTTTCGGAGTTTGTGTAAAAATGCAATAATAATTTGGTTTTTTAAGGCAACCTGAAATTCCTTCTTACTTCTTTTTAGTTTTGCTGTTCAAAAAAGGATTTATCCATGTTGATTGTAAACGATGTATTGGTCAGTGACGATGTGGTGCAGGAGCATTTCATCTGTGATCTGGATGCCTGCAAAGGTGCCTGCTGCTGGGAAGGGGACTTTGGAGCGCCTTTGGAAAAGGCAGAATTGCCTATTCTTGACGAGATTTACGATTCCATCAAAGATTTTTTAACTAGCGATGGCCGAGCTGCCATTGAGGAACAAGGCAAGTACGTTTATTTTGAAGAAATGGGCGGCTATGGTACCCCATTGATTGACCATGCCGCTTGCGCATACCTCACTTACGATCATTTTGGCATTGCCAAGTGTGGCATTGAACTGGCCCATCGGGCGGGAGTAACGGATTTTCCCAAGCCCATTTCCTGCCACCTTTACCCGATCCGGGTCAAAGCAGATGTACCCGGTTTTGAAGCGCTGAATTACGATAAATGGGACATTTGTTCGGCGGCGTGTACGCTAGGTAGGAAAGAAAAAGTACCGGTATACGTTTTTCTGAAAGAACCACTGATTCGGAAGTACGGGGAGGCATTTTATACAGAACTTTGCGAAGCAGCAAAAGTGTTGGAAGAATGAGCTGGATTTGCTTTTTCTTACCATGCGTCTAACATCCAATCTTTACCCCTATTTTATTACCTTTGGGGTTCTAATTTGCAGTTCACATGCCCTTTTCTTTCAAGATTTACAATCAGGGATTGATTTGGCGGGTTGCCCGGAGGTATCTCTTTGCCAAAAAATCAACGAACATCATCAACCTCATCACGGGAATTGCTGTATTTGGGTTGGCCGTGGGGGCAGCTGCACTGGTATTGATCCTTTCCGTGTTCAATGGTTTTGAAGAGGTAATCGACTCTTTGTACAGCAGTTTCAATCCAGACATCAAAATCACCCCAACCCAAGGCAAAAGCTTCACCATTGCCGATGGGATGATGGAAAAACTGCAAAAAATTCCCGGCGTTGCTTTTGTCTCCCAAAGCCTGGAAGAAGTTGCTTTTTTTGAATACGACGGCAAACAGGATTTTGGCACCCTCAAAGGGGTTGACGATACAGTCATAAAAGTTACTGCGCTGGATTCGACTGTAAGAGAAGGCAAATTCCAACTTCGCGACGGCCAAATCGACATGGCTGTTGTCAGCATGGAAATGCGCAATCAGTTGGCTATCAATATCGATGATTTCATTTCTCCATTGGTGGTATACATGCCCAAACGCAAAGAAGTAGGAGCGCTCGATCAACAATTCCGCAGAGGCATTGTCTATCCATCTGGCACGTTTGTGGTGCAGCAAGAGTACAACGGTCAGTATGTTATTACCAGCCTTGAGTTTGCCCGAGCGCTGCTCAATATGCCGGATGCCGTCAGCGCACTAGAGGTTAAATTGAAGGAAGGCGCCAATCCAGCCACCGTGGTGCAAGACATCTCGGAAGTACTGGGCGCTGAATTCACGATCAAAGACCGCTACCATCAGCAAGAAGCATTTATGAAACTGATGCATTTGGAAAAATGGATGAGCTTTGCCATCGTCAGCCTCATGCTTTTGATGGTGGCCTTCAACATGATCGGCGCCTTGTGGATGATCGTACTCGAAAAGAAGAAAGACATTTCCATCCTTAAGTCCATGGGCACTCGCGACAACACCATTCGCAACATATTCCTGGTTGAAGGGTTTTTACTAACAGGTCTAGGGGTAGGACTTGGATTTGTGTTGGCACTGGTAATTTATTTTCTGCAAAAGCAATTTGGTATCGTATCCATGCCTGGCACTTTTGCAGTGGACTCTTATCCAGTCAGCATCCGTCTGGTTGATTTTGTGGTAGTGTGTATCACCGTCTTATTCATTGGTGGCCTTGCTTCCATTCCTCCAGCTTTGAGGGCGCGTCAAATTCCTACCGTGATCCGTGAAGAGTGAGTATTTTTTTTACCTTTGCGGCGCTGAAAACAACAAAAATGGACATTTGGAAATTGGATTTTGAGTGGTTGCGGGTGAGGCACCTGGTGCAAAAAACCTTTGGCAAAGACGCCTTGCCTGATTTGAATGGCATTTTGTTCCTTATCGGCATTCAGGAATTGGGGCGTTGGAAAAAAGAATACACCAAAGAGGAAAAGCAGGATTTGATGCACATCGCGATTTGTCGCCTGTTGAGTTACGATGGGTATTATCGCTTTGTGGGTCGAGACGCCGATGGATGGCCGCATTACGATGCCGTTTTACCCATCGAAACCAAAGGGGTGGAAGCACAAGAAGAATTTTTAAAAATCAAAGTGATCCAATATTTTCGCGAAATAGAAGCCGAAAATGGTGGATTGGAATAATCGTAAGTGTTGATATGAAGTCTAACCATTGTTTTAACTACGCTTTGCTGCTCTTGACGGCAGCCATGAGTGCTTGTGCACTACCAAAACCTTCTTTTACTTACGGCGGGGCTGGCGAAGCTCCCGCTCCAGTTGAATTCAAAAACACTTCTCCCAAGCCTGCCGAAGGCTACCATTGGGATTTTGGAGACGGAAATTCCTCTGAAGAACCCTCTCCAAAGCATACTTTTTATGCATCAGGAACTTATGCAGTGAAATTGACTGCCAAAACAGGCAATAAATCAAAAACGTACGAAGACAACATTTCGATCAAAGCGCCGAAGTTTTGTTTGGTACTGATTGAAACGGACTACGGCAATATGCTGGTTCGCTTATCGGATGGAACACCCAAGCACCGCGATAATTTCCTAAAACTTGCCGAACAAGGCTATTATGATGGGACTTTGTTTCACCGCGTAATCGATGGCTTTATGATTCAGGGTGGGGATCCCAACTCCAAAAATGCTAAACCCGGCCAGCAACTGGGCATGGGAGGCCCAGACTACACCATCGATGCCGAATTTGTAGACTCGTTGGTACACATCAAGGGTGCGTTGGCCGCTGCCCGTACCAACAATCCACAAAAGAGCTCTTCTGGTTCGCAGTTTTACATCGTACACGGCAGCCCGGTGACCGACGGGCAATTGAATCAAACCGAAGGGGGTCGAAATTTTCGTTACAGCAAAGTCCAACGGGATGCTTACCTGAAAGTAGGTGGCACTCCATTTTTGGATCGGGAATACACCGTTTTTGGACAAGTCATTCAGGGTTTAGAGGTGATAGATAAAATTACTGCTCAGCCAACCCTGCCAGGCGACCGCCCCACCAGCGATGTCAAAATGAAAATAAAAGTGATTAAATAATTTAGGGTTTTAGGGTTTTGGGATGAACCCCAAAAACCTAAAAAGGAAACCCTTTCGAACAAAAAAAATGGCTCAACACATACTCGGCGTAGATGTCGGAGGATCAGGAATCAAAGGAGCTTTGGTCGATATTGAAACGGGAGCAATTGTCGGCAATCGAGTCAGAGTAGACACGCCAGCACCTGCCAGCCCTAGTAGCATTGCCGAAGCTTTTAAAGGCTTGATCAAGAAGATTGGTTACCAGGGCCCTATCGGTTGCGGTTTTCCAGCTATCGTTCAGCACGGAGTAGCAAAATCCGCTGCCAACATCGACAAAAGCTGGATTGGCCACAACATCGAACAAGAATTCAGCGCTGCCTGTGGCAATCCGGTAAAAGCACTGAATGATGCTGACGCGGCTGGTTTGGCGGAATTGACTTTTGGAGAAGGCAAAAATCAGGAAGGTGTAGTCCTGCTCATCACGATAGGTACTGGCTTGGGCACTGCTCAATTTGTGGACGGGACACTGGTACCCAATACCGAATTTGGCCACCTTTATTTGCATGGTCGTATTGCGGAGCACTACTGCTCCAATCGCATTCGGGAAGAAGAAAAACTGGGCTGGGAAGAATGGGCCAACCGATTCAGTGAATATTTGCGCCATTTGGAGCGCCTGCTCACCCCCGATTTGTTTATTTTGGGCGGTGGCGTTAGCAAGGAGTTTTCCGATTTCGGACATTTGCTCAAAGTCAATACTCCGGTTCGTCCCGCTAAATTGCGGAACAATGCGGGTATTGTAGGTGCTGCGGTTTATGCGGTGAGATAAATCGTAGACAAAAAAATCCGATATTTTTCAAACGCGTTTGAAAAATATCGGATTGCTCAAAATAAGATTCAACCACTTAAGATTGTGCGTAATTACGCCCGTTGCATCTGCAAACCACGCACATACTCGCGGTGATAAAACTCAATAAACGTAATCATCCTTTTCTTTTCCTCGCACCAAAGTTTGTTGTGCATCAGCTTCAAACTCTCCCAGAAGGTCACGGTTGTGATGTATTGATCCAGAAAAGCATTGTCCTTGGCGCAACGCTCCAGGTTATAATTCGGAATTTTAGAATTCAGGTGGTGGATGTGGTGAAAGCCAATATTGCCGGTTAGCCATTGCATAATTCTGGGCAATTTGTAGTAAGTGCTGCCTTTCACGGCCGAAAGTGCATACTCCCACTTGTCTTTCCATTCTTTGTAAGCCTCTTCATGCTGGTGTTGTACGTAAAAGAACCACATGGCGATGATGCCAAACAGGAAAACAATACTCAACTGAATGAAGAAGAAACGCTGCCAACCCAGTAGCCAGCCCAACAACAAATAGAAAGCCAACATGGCCAGGTTGTTGAGGTGCAATTGGGTGTGGATTTTTTTCCAGCCACTCAGGTTGACCAATGGAATGCGGTTGTAAAAGCTGAGGTAAATGATTGGAGCAATCACAAAGGTAACGATGGGCATGCGGTAAATGCGGTACCCAAAACGCTGCAAAGGTGTTGCTTCCCGAAATTCTTTTACGGTCATCACTTTTAGATCGCCGATATCGCGGATTTCAATTTCAAGTTGTCCGCTGTGGCCGTGGTGATAGTTGTGTACCCCTGCCCAGTAAGAATAAGGAATGGTGCTAAAAAAGCTACATACCCAGCCAATTATTTTGTTGGCGAGCTGGTTTTGCAAAAACGAACGGTGGCCGCAATCGTGTTGAATAATAAAAATGCGCACCAAAAACAAGGCATTGATGGCCGCCAAACCGAAAGTAATCCACCAGGAATAAAAAGTACTCCAGTACATCAAAGCCCACAAGCCTAGATAAGGCAAAAAAGTACTGATGATTTGAAATACTGCTTTTTGGGTACTGGCCTGCGCGTATTTTTGAAAAAGGGTTGGCCAGTTTTGGAGTCGCTGACGCAACTCATCATTTTGCTGTTGGTTGGACATAAGGTATGATCGTTTAACAAAATAAAGATCAAAGCTACACTATCCATTGATATATGCCAAGGACATTTACACATAAGATTGGACAGAAATTGACATTTCCTCCGAATGCTTAGCATTGGCGAATCACCAAAATAGGGCTAATTGCCGTGTCCACCACCTTTTCGGTTACACTTCCAAACCACAGATTTTCCCATTCATTCCTCAACAGAAAACAACTCCGCAGCAATGAAATCGGCCATAAATTTACCGGCCTCACTCAATCGGTAGGTATGTGCATGCTCAAGAACCAAACCTTTAGCCAGAAACGGCTGTACGTTTTCTAAAAAAAAAGCCCAAAAAGCAGGATCAATCTTTTCAAGTTGGCAACCCCAGATGGTGCGCAATCCGGTCATAATGTATTCATTGTAACGGGTAGCCGGGCTCAGGATTTCGTGCTCAAACAATTCCGCCTGGGCTAAATCCTGGAGCTCAGTGTTCCCCAATATTTTCAGGTATTTGGCATTGTTCGCTACATTCCATTGCCGGGAAGTACCATCAAAAGAATGGGCCGAAGGGCCGATGCCCAAGTAAGATTCCCCTTGCCAATAACTTGAATTGTGGCGCGCATGCCAACCCGGTTTTGCAAAATTTGAAATTTCGTAATGCTCATAACCCCGCTCACGGGTAGCGTCCATGAGGTACTGAAACTGCGCATTGGCGTGTTCTTCGTCAACTGGAGCCGCCAATCCTTTGCGCACAAAATGATCCAACGCAGTTTTGGCCTCTACCGTCAGACAATAAGCAGATAAGTGAGGAATGGGGTATTGGAAAACGGTCTCCAGATTGGTTTTCCATCGCGCATGGCTAGTGGTAGGTGAGCCGTAAATCAAATCGAGGGTCAGGTTTTCAAAACCTTGTTTCAGGGCATTTTCAATGCAAGCCCGAGCTTCGGTGGCGTTGTGGGCCCGATTCATAAACCGCAAATCCTCCTCTGCAAAAGATTGAATGCCAATGCTCAGTCGGTTTACAGGAGTATCCCGCAATGCCTGCAATTTGGCCGCATCCAAATCATCGGGGTTGGCTTCCAGGGTAATCTCTGCATCTTCGTTTACGGGATGCATTTGGTAGATTTTGGCAAAGATGTATTCCAGCTCCGCTCCACTCAACAAAGAGGGCGTGCCTCCGCCAAAATAAATGCTGCTCAAGGAAGCACCTTTTAAATAATCCTTTTGAAGCTCCAGTTCACGCACAATGGCTTCCACCATTGCTCCTTTTTGATTCAGCGAAGTGCTGAAATGAAAGTTGCAGTAGTGGCAGGCTTGCTTGCAAAAGGGGATGTGAAGGTAGATTCCTGGCACAATTTTTTAGTTTATTGGTACTTAGGAACAGAACGTGCTTGAAACCCCGTTATGGCCAAGTCACGTTCTGCTCCTAAAGTCTATTATTCCAGGTAATCCAAACTCTTCCCGAAGGTTTCGGGCAAACTCAAAATTGAGAATGCCGCCAAACTAAAACACACCCCACCGATGATTAAGGTGGAAGTGGTCAATGACGTGGTTGCCCCCATCAGGTATGAAAAACTCAAGCCAATGGGGATAACCGATCCCCGCACAAAGTTGGGAACCGTGGTGGTAGCGGTAGCACGAATGTTGGTGCCGAATTGCTCGGAAGCAATGGTCACAAACAAGGCCCAATACCCCGTACTGATGCCCAAGATGAAAATCAAGACATAAAAGCCATATACCGACAGGTTTTGAATAAACACATAGACCAGCGTGGTCACCAAAGACAAGCCCAGGTATAGCAGCACCACCTTGCGGCGACTGCGCAAAATCTGACTCAAGAAGCCACTGATCAAATCCCCGATGGAAAGCCCCAAATAAGCCATCATAACCGCAGTGGCCACGCTTACCGGGGTAGTGGTGCCAATGTGCTCGGCATATCCGGGCGCGCGTTTGACCAAAGTGCCCAGTACAAACCAAACCGGCAACCCAATGCTGATGCAATGCAGGTACTTGATAAAACGCTCGCGTTCTTGAAAAAGGATAAAGAAATTCCCTCGGGATGTTTTCTTTTCCAACTGCTCAAACATGCCAGACTCAAACGTTCCAAAACGCAACAACAGCAAGAGTAAGCCCAATACGCCGCCAAGGATGTACGCCGTTTGCCAGGCTTCCAGCCCAAATAGGGCAATCTTGAAATTGGCAATCAATGCAGCTACCACCGCTCCCAAAGCGCCCAGTGTAACGATGATGGCCGTACCCCAGCCCCGGTTTTCCTTGGTCATGATTTCGGATACCAGAGTGATGGCCGCACCCAATTCTCCGGCCAAACCCAATCCAGCCAAGAAACGTACCGCTTGATATTGCTCAACTGTAGTGACAAAAGCATTCAACAAGTTGGCCACCGAATACATCAAAATGGAGCCAAACAAAATGGATTTGCGCCCACGACGGTCGCCATAAACGCCCCAAAACAAGCCACCCACCAACATTCCGGCCATTTGCCAGTAAAAGAGGTTGTTGTCAAACAAACTGGCTACCTGATCCGGATTGGATACGTTCAGTCCCACCGGACTCTGGATGCTTTCTTTGCCGATGATGTTGAACAGCTGCAAATCGTAGATGTCTACAAAATAACCCAGCCCGGCTACAATTACGGTGGAGTTGAGGATTTTCGACGTCAATGGTTTACTCATGGTCTTTTGTACTGTTGTGTAGGTGTAAGGGACGGAATTTAAATAAAGTTACATTCTGACTGGGCTCTTTTTTGATTTTGCTGCGTTACTCGTCAGTTGCGTAGGCTGGCTATGCGCCTTCCTCGAGCCTTGCCAAATCAAAAAATAGCCGAGTCAACTTTGCAACTTTATTTAACTCCCGTCCCTAAGCGGCAAAATACGCGGAAATGTGAGAAGTGAGAATATGTCTTGCAAGAAAATAGAGGGTTCCAAACGAAATATCCGATTTAAAACAAGCTCACATACCCAAAATGCACCTTCGGTCCTGCAAAATCAAGCGCAGTACCCGTCCGAGTACCAAAAGCCAAACTCAGGCCAAACAAACCCGCCTTGGTTTCAAACGTAATTCCTGCGCCAAAGCCATAGGCTCGATAATCTTCCTGCACGGTGGTGGTGTGGTTGGCAATCCAGGCGTAATCCAGGAAAGAATACAAAAACGAATTGCGGTTCAACAGCAAGCGGTACTCCATGGTACCAACAGCATAGTTGGTAGCAAAAACGATTTCTTCATTGAAACCCCGCAAAAGGCGGTTGCCTCCGATGCGAAACTGCTCGTTTTGCAAAATGGGCTGGTTCGCGATTGTCCAGCCGGTACTTGCTTTGAGTTTGAGGGTACTGTTTTTGCCCAGGGGCAAATACGCTTCGCTCTCACTCAGCAGGCGGTATTGAAAAATGCGCAATTGCAGGGTATCATACAGTTCAGTAAACCCCAGCTCGGTGATGCGGTTATTGGGTAAAATGCGTTTGGTACCCGCACCACCTCGCCCCAGCAAGGCCCAGCCTCGGCGTGGATTGAGTCGGTAATCCAGTTTTTGCTGTCGAAATTCCAACCCAAATGAAGCGTAAGATACGTCTAGGGTGGCGGGCAAGGTTCTCGTTTTGAGCAATTGGCTTTCATTCAATTGCAAAAGGCGCGAACTCCGCTGGTTCCAAAAAACTTTCAGGTAATTGCCCCCTTCCAATAAATATTGCAAACCCAGATCCAGATCCAGGTCCAAAAAAGCAGTGTCCCGCTTGTACAAATGCAGCTTGAAATCTGCACCAATGGGCAAATTGGCCACAAAAGGATAATTGAATTGCAAATCCAGCCGCGGACTGGATGGCCGCAACTGCTCAAAACGCACGTAAAGCCGTTCCCCTAGGCCAAATTGATTTTGCAACTCTCCCTCAAACGAACCAGTAACCAGTAGCTTTTTGGTCTGTTGGCTATTGGGCAAAACCCCAATGATAAAATCAAAACGACTCGCTTTTTGGCGCGCCAATTCCAGCACAACCAGTGCTCTTGAACCGATAAACTCAACTTCAGGAGCAGTTTTCATTTGTAAAAAAGGCAATTCCTGAATGCGTTCGCGAATTCGACTCAGCTTTGATTGGTCATACAACTGCTTGTTTTGCAATCCCAGGTACTTTCGGAGATAAGCCGGAGCAATGTGGGCATCCCCGCGCAAAATTAGCGTATCAAAACGGTACAGGTTCCCTTTTTCCAAGCGCAATACCCCTTCCAAAATTCCGGGCGTAGCCACTACACTATCCAACCAAACCCTGGCAAAGGGATAACCCGCATTTGCCGCTTGTTGAACCAGCTCTTTTTTGACAGATTCCAGTTTATTCAAGTCTATCACTGACTTTTTGCTGCGCAAAATGGTATTTGCACCTTGTGCCCATTCTGAGGGAATGCCCTCCAGCTTCAAGCTGCCCCAATGATAGGCTGGTCCCAGGTGCAACCAGACTTGCAGGATCGAATCGCGCAGCCCAGTGCCGTCTATCGAAGCTTCGAGATAAGCTCTTTGTTGTAAATCAGCGACCAAACGCGACAAGCTATTGTTGAGCGACAAGCTATCAGTATAAGTGTACGAAGCGGCATTTATTCCATTGGGTAAAGTGGAAGGACTGACAATATTCAGTTTTTTTTGGGCGAAAAGGGTTTGGCTTACGTCGCAGACACAACATAAAAGCAAGAATATTCGCGTCAGTGCCAAAACTTTAAACATTCATTAAGACCTTGTATAAGGGTTTACGATTAATTTTACACCAAATTTAAGTGATGAAATCTTTGAAGTACATTTTTTTGATGCTCAGCTTGCTGGTGGCAAGTTTTGCAGCACAAGCTCAAGAAAAAATCAGCGTCAAGTGCGTTGTTACGGGTTGCCAGGGTTCAATGGCCTTGTTTGCGTTCGACGGGATAACTTTCCGCGAGGTACAACGGGTTATGGCTACTAACGCCAATGAGTACACTTTCAGTCTACCCAAAAGTGAGCCGAAATTTTATTATGTCGGTTCGTTTGCCAATAACCAGCGCCCCATTTTGTTGGGTAGCGAAACCGGAGTGACCATAACCGGAGATTGTGGAAACATCCGCCAGACGCAAATTGCCAATTCAAAAATCAATCAGGATTATGATAAGGTAAAAGCCCGCATCAATGCCCACAACACCCAGCACGGCATGGCGCTGCGCAAATGGGCCTCCGCTCAGGGTGAAGCCGCCAAGAGTGCCGCCAATGCAGAATTGAAAGCTGTAGATGATAAAAAAGTAGCTTTTCTGGATTCTTTGAAAAAAGTCAGCCCGGTTTTTGGCCGCGTAGCTGCCATCAATACCTACGTTTCTTATCCCAACAACGCCAAAGGCTACCCTGGCGAACTGGAATATTTTGCCAATGAGTTTTTCCACTTTGTGGACTTCACAGATGCTGGCTACAACGGCATGCCCTGGGTGTATGAAAATTTCCGCTCTTACGCCCAAACCCTGGCCGGGGTAGGCTTACCACTGGATGAAGTCAAAATGTATCTCAACAACACGATGGGCAAGTTTCCTAGTGGCGGCGAAGCGCAACAGTTGGCTTTGGCGGGCATCATGACTGGCCTCCAGGAGCGCAAGCACCCAGCCTATGCTGAGTACGCACAATCTTTTGTCAAAACGTTTGGCGCAAAAAATCCCCAGGCTGCGGCTTCAATTAAGGCAGAACTGGATCGCGCCATGCGCTTGATGGTAGGTGCCGTTGCCCCTGATTTTGCGCAGGCTACTCCTGATGGCAAAAACATCAAATTGAGCGATTTGCGTGGCAAATATGTGCTGATCGATTTCTGGGCAAGCTGGTGCGGCCCTTGTCGGCGCGAAAACCCCAATGTGGTAATGATGTACGACAAGTACAAAACCAAAGGATTCGAGATCCTGAGTGTAAGTCTGGATGATGCCAAAGAACGCTGGCTGAAGGCCATCCAAGATGATAAGTTGACCTGGAAACACGTCAGCGACTTGAAAGGCTGGTCAAATGAAGTAGCTCAAATGTACGAGGTGCAAGGCATCCCTAAAACTTTCCTGATTGACCCGCAGGGTAAAATCGTTGCCACTGATTTACGCGGCCCATCTTTGGAAGCGAAATTGGCAGAGGTTTTGAACCGCTAGAGTATTAAGGGTTGCGGACACTGAACCGGCGGTCACTGAGCGAAGTCGAAGTGCCGCCGGTTCAGTGTCCGCAACCCTTAATACTTTAATAATCATCATCATCATCGTCGTCATCGTCCATCCCACCTGAAAAGCCGGCCATTGCGGCGGCGCCAGGTATCGCCTTATAGTACAATTTGGTACAATTTTCTTTTCTGAACAATTGCTGGGCTACCCGATGCATGTCTTCGGCAGTGATTTGGGCGTAGAGTTCGGGTTCGCGGTTGATGAGATCTGCATCGCCCAATAACTCAAAGAAAGCCAGGTTCATCGCTTTGCCCAGGGCGCTCAATTCTGAAAAAACCAAAGCGCTTTCCGCACGGTTCTTACACTTTTGCAGTTCGTCTTCATCCAGGCGCTCATCGAGCAACAATTGTAGCTCTTCTAAAATGGCGGCTTCCGCGGTCTCCAGGCTTACGCCATCGGAAGGCCGACCTTCGATGATGAACAACCCTGGATCCAGGGTTCCGGTGATGTAGGCATCGATTTGAGAAAACAATTGTTTTTCCTTCAACAACCGCCGGTACAAGCGCGAAGAAGGGCCGTTGCTCAGGACATCCGACAACAAATCGGTAATGTAAAAATCAGGGTGCACCCGATCGCAGCAATGAAAAGCAAGGTACAGGGCATCCAATGGAACATTGGTTTCCTGGATCTTTTCTTTCATGTGCAGTTGAGGCGACTCGCGGGAAATGTCGCGTGCAGGAATGTCTCCAGCGGGAATATCTGCAAACCACTTTTTGGCCAGTTTTTTGACCTGACTCAATTTGACGTTGCCACATACGGCCAGTACCGCATTGTTGGGGCGGTAATGATGGAAGTAAAAATCCTGCACATCGTCCATCGTGGCACTCTCTACATGCTCCGGCACCAGCCCAATTACGGGCCAGCGGTAAGGGTGGGTTTCGTAAGCCATTTCAGAGAGGTGGTGCCACATGTCGCCATAGGGCTGGTTGAGGCAGGTCTCTTTGAATTCTTCTACGACCACTTTCCGTTGTACTTCGAGTACTTGGGGGTCAAAATTGAGACTGAGCATGCGATCCGATTCCAACCAAAAGGCCACTTCCAGGTTTTGAGCTGGGAGTACCTCATAAAAATTGGTGAAATCGTTGTTGGTGAACGCGTTATTGTCGCCGCCCGCCAATTGAAGCGGGTCGTCAAAGTCGGGAATATTGGCCGATCCCCCAAACATGAGGTGTTCGAAGAGGTGGGCAAATCCGGTTTTGTGGGGCTGCTCGTCGCGTGAGCCTACGTTGTACAATACATTGACTGCCGCCATTGGTGTACTGGGATCCTCATGTACCAACACCCGCAAACCATTGTCCAATACAAAACGGTGGTATGTAATCACTGGTAAAAGTTGAAAAGTGGTGTACCTCGGCTTTGCCCGGCAACCCGTGCTGTACGAAGCCGAGGTGCTAAAATTAAAACCAATCCTTAAAACGCTCTTTCAAGGCATTGATGCCGCTAATGGCTTTCTCTTTGAGTTCGCCAAACTCTTCGCTGGCTTCAGCACCCAATTCTTCAAGTTTTTCGCCCAAGTTGCTGGTTGCGCCTTTCAAGAATTCAATTTGCTCCTGGATTTCTTCTTTAGCTTCGGCAGCGGCGTCTTTGGCCATTTCTGTCAATTGAGCCAGTTTTTCCTGAGCTTTGTCTTTGGCAGCATTCAGCTGCTCTTTCAGTTGGTCCTTGTCCATTGTGGTATTTTTGAGGTTAAAAATTCATTAGAGCGCAAATGACACGCTAAAGTACTTTTTTTCAAAGTCTTGTAAGTAACAGAATTGGATTTGGAAAAGTTGGTACTACGGTACAAACAAAAAAAGAAAGGCTCTTCGAATACAAATAAAATATTAATCTTTACTTTCCGGAGCTTTTTCAAAATTTAAAAACCAGATTCATGCAAAATCGCAAATTTTTATTGACTGAACAAGAAATCCCAGAAAAGTGGTACAACATTGTGGCCGACATGCCGAACAAGCCGTTGCCACCTTTACATCCTGGCACCAGAGAACCAATCGGCCCGGAAGCATTGGCGCCGCTCTTCCCGATGGAGCTGATCAAACAAGAGGTTAGTGCTGAAAAATGGATCCAAATCCCGGATGCGGTTCGCGATATTTACACCCTATGGCGTCCAACCCCGCTTTACCGGGCTTATGCTTTGGAAAAAGCGCTGGATACCCCCGCCAAGATTTACTACAAATACGAAGGCGTGAGTCCTGCTGGCTCCCACAAGCCCAATACTGCGGTAGCACAAGCCTACTACAACAAGATGGAAGGCGTAAAGCGCATTACCACCGAGACTGGAGCTGGACAATGGGGCAGTGCCCTGTCTTTTGCCTGCCAACACTTTGGCATTGAGTGTGAAGTATACATGGTAAAGGTGAGCTACGATGGCAAGCCCTACCGCAAAATGATGATGAATACTTGGGGGGCCAAAGTATACTCCTCTCCTACCGACCATACCCAGGCTGGACGCCAGATTTTGGCACAAGATCCCAACTCACCAGGTAGTTTGGGCATCGCAATCTCTGAAGCAGTGGAACGGGCTGCGATGGACGAAAACACCAAATATGCCCTCGGTAGCGTACTCAATCACGTTTTGACGCACCAAACCATCATTGGCCTGGAGGCGGTTGAGCAAATGAAAAAAGCCGGAGACATGCCCGATGTGGTGGTAGCTCCTTTTGGGGGCGGCTCCAATTTTGCAGGCATTGCCTTCCCTTTTCTGCGCATGAACCTGGAAGAGGGCAAAAACATCCGTTGCATTGCCAGCGAACCTTCTTCTTGCCCCAAATTGACCCGTGGCGTATTTCGTTACGACTTTGGGGATACCATCGGCATGACGCCCTTGCTGCCCATGTACACCTTGGGCCACAACTTCATACCTGCGCCGATTCACGCAGGTGGTTTGCGCTACCATGGTGCAGGAGTAATCGTGAGCCAATTGCTGAAAGACAAATTGATCGAAGCCCGCTCGCATGATCAGTTGGAATGTTTCGAAGCGGGCGTGCTTTTTGCCAAAACGGAGGGCATTATTCCTGCGCCAGAGGCAAATCATGCGCTGGCTACCGTATTCGCAGAAGCGCAAGCGGCCAAAGAAGAAGGCAAGTCGCGCACGATTCTGTTCAACCTCTGCGGTCATGGTCACTTCGACCTTCAGGCCTACGACGATTTCTTCAACAACCGCCTGGTGAAGCACGAGGTAACAAATGCCGAGATTGCTGATTCGTTGGCGATGTTGGATACGCCGGTGATATAAATTTTTAGCTTGTACATCTTCCGCTCAATTGTCTGTTGGATGGTTGAGCGGATTTTTTTGTGAAATTTGGGATTAAAAAATTATGGGCTAGAAACAGCTGGCTTTCTCGCAATCTATGACGTAAGAATTACATTGTCAAAAGCAGCACTCTCCCTTCTCCATACGTTTCCCGATTGTCGAATTCATGACCAATTGAGCTTGACTATTGGCAGTCTGGAATAATCTTCGTAGCTTGGATAAATTTTTATGGTCTATGGAAATAGCATGGCCTGCCCACTATGAAGAAGACGACTTAATTCAGGCTTGTGTCCGGAATGAACGCTGGGCGCAACAAGCTTTGTATGAGGAGTACTACGGAAAAATGATGGGTATTTGTTTGCGTTACGCCAATGGAGAGGAAGATGCCCTGGACATATTGCACGAAGGCTTTATCAAGGTCTTTAAAAATGTCAGCAAGTTCCAACTCGGCACATCCGTTACTGCCTGGATGCGTCGGATCATGGTCAATACAGCGATAGACTTTTACCGAAAGAGTATTCGTCGTCGAACTGAAGACCTTGATCACGCTACGCAATTGAGCAACGACGATGCGGACGCAGTAAGTATGTGCAGCCAAAAGGAAATCCTGGAGGCCATTCAACAACTCACTCCTGCATACCGCACCGTTTTCAACCTGTACATTTTGGAAGGCTATTCCCACCGGGAAATTGCCGAACTATTGAATATTACTGAAAGTACGTCCCGATCCAATTTGGTGAAGGCAAGGCTTAAACTGAAGGAGATATTGATGTCCCGCAACTACGATGAACATGGAGCAGCAGCAATTTGACCGAGTCATACGCGAACAACTGGAGAACCTGAATCCTGAGTTCCGTGCCGACCATTGGCAACGGATGCAGCAAGCAATTGCTTCCGATGAGGAATTGGAACCGCTCAACGCCGCAGAAACTGCGTTTGATCGGGAAGTGTTTTTACAAATGCGCCATTTCAATGTAGGTGCAGTACCTCGTCATTGGGCAAAATTGCGCCAACGCATGGAAGAGGCGCTCTACCTGCGTAAGCTCATTTTGGGCTCCAAGTTTGGCGAAGCACTGGTTTTCACGCTGGTCTTGTTGCTTTTCTTCCAACTTCCGCTTTCCAATCCTGAAAACAAACCGCTGATTGCGCCACAACCGGCCAATTTGCCTACTCAGGCCATCGCTGAACGCGCTGCAACCAACTCAACCAATACGGTTTTACAACCGCGACCAAGATACAATCCTCAAGCAATTCTGTCAAAATTGGCCTTCGATCAGAATGCGAATGAGCCAGCTTTTTCTTTCCTGGCTCCCGAAGTTGAAATTGTTTCACATCTGAACAATTCTCCCTTGGCTACGCTGGAGGCAACGAACACCCCACAAATTCAAGGCAAAACACCGGAACTTGGCAATCAGGCACCCCTCGCTGAAGACCCAAAACACACCGAGGCCATGTCCAATTACTACGTATTTGGCAACCAACTGGCGCCTTTGGATCAGCAGCGTTCGCATGCCGTTCTGGAGCGTCGCTTGAGTATTTTTGAGGCCAACGCGCTCAAGCCTTTCCGCAAAAAAACCATCTTGAGTGCAGCCATGTTTGGTGGCCCGGATTACAACCGAATCATGACTCCGCCGAGTACCGAAAACCGTACCAAAGCATTTGATCGCTATGCCATGGGCTACAGTGGTGGAATTCTTTTTTCGGCTGAACGTGGGCGTTGGGAATTGGGAACGGGGCTGATCTACGCAGCGAAGCCCTACAATCCTCGGCAGATTGTGAAATATCGAGGCAATCTCGATCAGGGTTATACCGCAACTTCATTCAATCAGGTTTCTCTTGACATCATCAATATTCCTTTTCACGCCCGTTATAACTTTTTCTTGCACAAGCGTACCCGTTTGTATGCAGTAATGGGTGCATCCTTGCAAATTGCAGCGTCGGCTTCCTATTTTATCACCACTACATCTTCTCCTTCTACGCCACAAAAACCCGAAATGCGCAATATTCCATTTGACAATACGTCAGAAGGAATTTTGGACGGCGGCTCGATCAAAGAAAATGGCTACGTGACCGGAAACCTCGGCTTGGGGATAGAGCATTTTATGTCTGATCGCTGGAGTTTGTTTATCCAACCTACTTACCAACATTCCTTAGGCCATTTTTCGGATGGATTTGGACCAAGTCACGACCGGATCAGTACGCTGTCTTTGTGGACGGGAATTCGGATCAGGATTCTCGAATAGTAGTTGCCCATCTGCCAAGTGCAGTTGAACTGAGCAGGTCGTGATCCGTTTCAGAAATATTTGTCCATTGCAAATGAGGAATTTGTTGCGCCAAATGCGCAAAGGCCGCTGGTGGAATCACCGAATCCTGCTCACCTGTAATCAATTGAATGGGCAATTGAGGTTGTGTATTCAAGTTTTTAATCGCCTTGTCCAAAGTGGGAAATGTGGCAGCAGAAAGCCAAATGCCTGTCAATCTCTTTTGAGATGCCGCAGATTGTAGATGCAAACGCAAAAAACGGTAACTGAATGCATCCACGATGTTCCATTTGTTTAGAAATTTGGCAACTTTAAGGAGGCTTGCCGCAAATGCAAAAAGTTTCACTCCTTGTTTTTTGAACCACAGTGGGATTCGATCAAAAAAAGAATACCAGCCACGATAAGGCACATCTGGCGCCAACAAGATCAATCTTTTCCATCTGGGAACTTCCGTGGTAGCCAAAGCCAGGCACAGGCGTGCCCCAAAGCTAAAACCTATTGCGGTATAACGGGTTTGTTGTTTCAAAGCCAGGACTTGATCGATTGCTTGTACGAGGTCTTCAAGCGTAAAAACGGCTCTTTTCCAATCCGTTCCTCCATGCCAGGGGAGGTCAAATGCAAGCAAACAAGCATCGTCAGGTAAATAGGCAGACAAATTAGCATAGCTGCTTCCATCCCGTGCAAAACCATGGAAAGCGATCCACAAATGAGATCCAGTACCAAATTGATGGTATTGCAAATCGCCGCCAGGAAGATGAAGTACATGTTTTTGCATCCCCGAAAAATAGAACGCTTTTTCTGATTCTTAGGAACGGTTAAAAAAGAACGCTTTCCATCCCATTAAAAAGCTTACAATTCGCCGTTGTATTCCCGGTAAATGACCGCCAAGAGTACCTGCCCTACTGCCCTTAGCGTAAAACGGTCAATTTTATCAATGGTATCATCGGTGGTATGCCAATGATCAACGAAGCCGGATTGGCTTCCCAAAGGTTTGTTGATGATGTCGATCATTTTGATGCCCGCTATGGAGTTCACATAGGCGTGGTCATCGGTGATGCCTCCTACGCCTTCTTCCACAAAATATTGACCATAGCCCATGTCTTTGGCCAGCCCCCATACTTTTTGAAGTACCTCTGGAGCACGCTGATAAGAAATGTCATCAAAACCAAAACGAGCAGCAGAAGCCCCCACCATATCCAGCAGAATGCCGTATTCCGGGCGAATGTCTTTTTTGTAATGCAAGTTTTTTGACCAATGCTGTGACCCAAGGCACCAGGTATCCCCATTGGAATTGTAATCCCCAAAGTCTTCGGCGTCAAAAAACACGATGTCTACACCTATATCCACTGGATTGGCTTGCAACTGGCGTGCTACCTCCAGCAAAATGCCGACTCCGCTTGCGCCATCGTCGGCGCCCATCACGGGTTTTGTTTTGTCGGCCTTAGGTGATCCAGGCGCATCGGCTATTGGGCGCGAATCCCAGTGTGCGGCCAACAAAATGCGTCGGCTTAGATTGGGTTTGTACTGACCAATGATGTTGGTACTATTGAGCAACGTACCCGTATAAGCTTTGGCTTGAAAATTTTGCTCAATGACTTCCAGTCCATAACTTTTGAGTTCAGCGGAAAGCCAGTTTTTGCACGCTTCGTGGGCTGGAGAATTGGGGGTACGGGGTCCAAATTCGGTTTGCTCCGCTACGAATGCAAAAGCAGAATCCCGATTGAAGGCAGGAATCTTTGCCGCTTCTACTGGTTTTTCGTCAACCACTGGTGTTTTAGGTTCATTTTTGCAAAAGGTAAACACCAGAGCCAGAGCACACAGCAGTACACCCATTACGGCCAACTTATTCTTCATCTTTTTCATTTTTGTCATCTTTACCGGCTACAACAACTACAATTTCTCCCTTCACTTTTTCGGGATGCTGTTTAAAAAACGCAATTATGGAGGCCAAGGTACCTCGATGTGCCTCTTCGTGCAATTTGCTCAATTCGCGTACCACACAGGCAGTTCGCTCTTCCCCACAAAAAGCAATCAATTGCTCCAGGCATTTGACAATCCGATGCGGAGATTCGTACAAAGCAAAAGTATTGGGCAACGTGGCCAAGTATTGAACGCGGGTTTGACGGCCTTTCTTGTGTGGTAAAAAACCTTCAAAATGGAAGCGATCGCAAGGCAAACCCGATAAAACCAATGCCGGAATCAAGGCAGTAGCTCCAGGCAAACATTCTACCCGAACGCCATTGCGCACACATTCCCGCACCAGCAAAAAACCTGGATCAGAAATCCCCGGAGTACCCGCATCAGAGATCAAAGCGATTTTTTTGCCCCCCTGAATTTCTCGCAATACGCTGCTGATAGCCGTATGCTCATTGTGGGCATGATGCGCCCAAAGAGGGGTCGTGATTCCGAGGTGGTCCAATAATTTACGGGAAGTTCGGGTGTCTTCTGCAAGAATCAGATCAACCTCTTTCAACACCCGAATGGCACGCAGGGTTATGTCTTCAAGATTGCCGATGGGGGTGGGAACGAGGTAAATGACCATTTTATACTTTAGGTTTTAGATTTTGGGTTGCAGATTTTGGGTTGCACACAGTTGTACACAAGGCTGTGAAAATGGTGTACAACCCAAAGTTCAAAACCTATTCCGACTTCAATTCAAACGAAAAGGATTCCATAATCAGGTTGGCTAGGAGCTTGCGGCAGGCATTGTCTACGATTTCGCGGGCAGCATCTTCCGTTTCCGCTTCGAGACTGATGGTAATGTGTTTGCCAATGCGTACATCCGATACCTCGTGGATGTCGATGTTCTTCAAGTTATTGGCCACAGCTTTACCCTGAGGGTCGAGCAATTCTTTATGGGGCATAATGTCAATTTCTGCAACAAATTTCATGACAATGGTTTACGCTTAGAGAAATAGATGAAAAAAGATGTCAAGATATACAAAAGCACTATTGCCGACAAGCTTTTTATTTGCCAAACCAGCACTAACAATCCTGCAATCGCCGCAAAGATAATTCTTATCTCATTCCCTGTCCATTGTAAGGATTTGAATTTAAAACTGAACATGGGAATTTCTACCACCATCAGTATTGAGAACAGAATGGTAATGGCATAAAGCGCAACAGGTTGCAAAATAAAATTGAAATGCGCTTCAGGAGCAAGATGCAATCCCAATAAGCCAATCATAAAAAGGGTACATCCCGGAGTAGGCAAGCCCAGAAACCCATCGGTTTGGCGGTCGTCCAGGTTAAATTTACCCAAACGCAAGGCAGAAAACAGGGTAATTAAAAAAGCGGGCAATGCCCTGATTTCCAAATCATGTGGCCATTCTCCATTCAATGCATTCGCAATCAGCACATAGAGAATCAATCCCGGCACCAAGCCAAAAGAAACCATGTCCGCCAATGAATCCAATTGCTTGCCCAATTCGGAGTGCACCTTCAGCCAGCGGGCAACCATCCCATCCAATAAATCGGCTAATGCACCCAGCGCAACCAACCCAATGGCCCATTCCAAACGTCCGTAGAGGAGACAAAGGCTTGCGCAGGCGCCACAAAACAGGTTCAACAACGTAATGGCATTGGGTAAATGGCGAAGCATGGAGTATTAATTTTGTCATTAAAACCACAAAAATATCATCCTCTTTCCAATTAAGGTGATATAAATCTGGTTTATGGCGTTATTTGTAGGAGCTAGGTAATTTTTTTAAATTGAGAGGCCCAAACTGACAGGCTATGAGACAAACATTTATTCTATTCTTTTGCTTTTTTGCATTGTGTAAACTTTATGCCCAAAGACCAATCAATGACGATTGTGCCAACGCCATCGTGTTGGATACGGTCAATGGCTGGTGTTCACGAGTAGCCCAATTCACCACGGTAGGCGCTACACCAACCGTTGGATTGGCCACCCCATTGTGTATGCCTTCGGCAAATATTCCCAACGATATTTGGTTTGCATTTGATGCGGTTGCTTCTGATGTAAGTGTCAGTATTTCTGGCGCTACCCGTATCAATCCAGGAGGAACCTTGCGTTCACCTCAATTTGCTTTGTACACAGGTAGTTGTGGAAGTTTGAGGGAAATCAATGCCTGTGCTTCAGATGCCAATAGCCGCCATACCATCCAAATTCTTACTTCGCGAATCGTGGTGGGTCAGCGGTATTACATCCGACTCAGCTCACGTTCCAACAACAATGGAACTTTCCAGTTGTGCATCAACAACTTCAACGCCACCCAGGTACCCAGTAGCGACTGCGGTACAGGCAATATCCTCTGCGACAAACGGGCAATAACCGTTCCCTTTGTGCGCGGGGAAGGAAGAGATCCTAATGAAATCAATGGTTTGTGCGGAAGACCGGGTTGCGATCCTTCTGAATCCCAATCCAACTGGTTCAAATGGACTTGTGATGTGGCAGGTACCCTGGCTTTTTCCATCAACCCCTTAAACCCTAACGATGACATCGATTTTATGGTTTTTGAATTGCCAAATGGAGTCAATAGTTGCGGTGGAAAAAGGACGATTCGGTGTATGTCAGCAGGTGAAAACGTGGGCCAACCCCTAAGCGACTGGATCCGGTGCACCGGCCCAACGGGACTCAAAACCGGAGAAAATGGCGAAAATGAATATTGCGGTTGCGATCCAACCAACAACAACTTTGTATCTGCCTTAGCCATGGAAAAAGGCAAAGCGTATGCGCTGGTGGTCAACAACTTTAGCCAGTCTGGCTCCGGTTACACCATCAATTTTTCAGGTACAGGTACTTTTGTAGGCCCCAAAGTCGATTTTAATTTCGACATCAGCCCCGCTTGTATTGGCCAGGAGATCAGTTTTACCGATGCGTCCAGTTTCAATGGTGGATTGACCAAGTGGGAATGGTTTTTTGGCGCAACTTCCACCAACAGTGGACTTATATCTGGCAAAGGTCCCCATAAAGCCCAGTTTAACCGACCTGGCAAAAAAAATATCGTGCTCAATGTAACCAGTACCGACGGATGCCAGGTAACCATGATCAAAGAGGTTGAGGTCAAATGTTGCGGCGACCATTTTTCGCTCAACGGCAAGTCGATTGATGAAAATTGCCCCAATTCCAAAACAGGGTCGATTGATGTGGGGGTAAGCAACAGTTATGGCCCTTATGTTTTTGCCTGGAACAATGGCACGCGCACCGAAGATTTGTCCAACCTCAGCCCTGGTAATTATGCTGTAAAAATCACCGATCAGGCCACTTGTGATACGACCCTATCTTTCACTGTCAATGGCCCTGCGCCATTTAAAATCAGTGCCCAAGGAAAGCAAGCCACCTGCAATGGAGGCCGGGATGGCGAACTTAGCGTGCAGCTTATCGGGGGAACAGCTCCGTATCGATACAGCTGGAACAACAGCCCTTTGAGTGCAGACCCTTTCTTGCGAAACATCCCTACAGGTGATTATACCTTGCGCTGGCGCGATCAAAATGGTTGTGAAAAAGACACCTTGCTCAAAGTCAGTGAACTTACCTTGCTTCTGGATCCCAAAATTGATGCCATAACCCGTCCAACCTGCTTTGGATTGCCCAATGGCTCCATTGTGGTCAATTTGGGCAATGGAAAAGGACCTTATCAATACGATTGGAACGACGGCCAAGGCTTTCGGGGAGCAAATTCCTTGCGCAACATCCGGGCAGGTACTTACCGGGTATTTGTAAGGGATCAGAATTTGTGCAAAGGGGAATTCAATTTTTCTGTTGAAGATTTTCCCCGCCTGGGATTGACGATTGACAACAACGATCCCAATTGTTTTGGTGCAAAAGATGGATCGGTTGACATTGTGGGTTCAGGAGGGTCTGGAGATTACACCTACCTGTGGGACAACGGCTCGATTGCGCCATTTCGGTCAGATGTACCTGCGGGTGTTTACCGGGTTACCTTGACTGATTCGAAAGGTTGCATTCGGGATACATTGGCTACTCTGGTAGATCCGCCCTTGCTCACCATTGGTGACATCCAAGCTTCCAATGTCATTTGTTTTGGAGAGGAGACGGGAGTGATCAGTTTATTGGGTGCTGGCGGTCGGCCACCCTACAAATACGGCATCAATGGAAGTTCGTTTCAAAGCGACAACAAATTTATTGGATTACGGGCAACGAGATACACTATTGCGGTTGAAGATGCCGGAGGATGTACCGCATCTCAGGACGTAACCATTACACAACCCTTCCCATTATTGGTTGATGCAGGTTTGGATCAATCCATTAATTTGGGTCAAAAAATAACCCTTTTTGCTTCGCCAAATAATGCATCGGTCAAATACCAATGGTCACCTGCCGATTTGGTCAACTGCTCTACCTGTCAAACCACAGTGGCAGGGCCTTTGCGCACGGTACGCTTTAAAATCGAAGTAACCGATCCAGTAGGTTGTAAGGCTACCGATGAATTGTTGGTAACCGTGATTAAGAATCGTCCAATTTATCCTCCCAATGCTTTCACCCCCAACCAGGATGGGAAGAACGATTTCTTTACGCTTTACGGAGGGCCTGCAGCCCGAAAAATCCGCCGATTGCAAATTTTTGACCGCTGGGGAGAACAAATGTTCGACGCAAAGGATCTACCCTTGGGACAGGAATCCCTGGGATGGAATGGCATTTACCGAGATCAACTTATGCCTGGTGGTGTTTATGTTTACGTTGCCGAAATTGAATTCATCGACGATGAAATTTTGTTGTTCAAAGGGGATGTGACATTGGTGCGGTAATTGTTTATTTTTGCCTCCTGATAAGCTTTTACAATTATGCTCAAGACATTTTGCAAGGCATTGTTTCTTTTCGGATTGGCGTTCCTGCTTTTGCAAAATTGCAAAGGCAAGGAGGATGCGGTGGAGGTATTTTCAAAGTCCGACATTGCGATTGAAAAAATTCAGGATGTTGACATGTTGTACAGCGATTCAGCTTTGATACGCGTGCGCATCCGGGGGCCAGTAATGTTGCGCCATCTGGTCAGCGATGATCCACGTCAGGAATTTATCCAAGGCATTAAGGTCAATTTTTTCAATACTTTCGGTGCTTTAGCGGGGACGCTCACCGCAAAATATGCAGTTCGATACGAATACAAAGGCATCACCCTGGTGCGGGATAGTGTGGTATGGCAAAGTGTGGATGGGAAAAAACTGGAATCCCCGGAATTGACCTGGAATGAACGCGAGCAGCAAATTTCTACCAACCGCTTTGTGGTGGTCACCACCCCTAAGGATACCATCCGGAGTCATGGGTTTACGGCCAATCAGGATTTTACCAACATCAAATTCAATGCGGTGGATGGAAGCCTGGAAGTGAAGCAGTAGAGACCGTATCCTATCATAAACCTGCCTTTTTTTGTTCCAAATCGATCTTTTAACTAAAAAATTACCAAAACACCGTACTTCCCAATTATACGAAATAAAAAAATGTGCTTTCTTTGCGTTACAGCTACTGATACCCAAAAAATAATTTAGTCTTGCATTCCCCTATTCACATTTCGCACCCTCGTGCCTCCAAAACCCATGGATCATCATGTCACCTAGACTACTTTTTGCATGCGTATGTTTGTTGCTGTGTACTTTTATAAAACTACAAGCTCAAACCAAGACCGTTCAGGTCACGGTACTCAATGGCACTGAGCGGCGCTGCATTGCCGACAGCATTGTAGAAATTCAGATCACCCCCAACCAAAGCCTGGACCTAAAAGAAATCAGCCTGGACTGGGGTGACGGCACCGCACCGATTAGTATTTTGAAAGGAGAACCTTTAATCCTAAAGCACAAATACAACACCAGCAAATACCTTAAAGAGTGTACCTACAAGTGCATCACCAGCGATTTGTGCGGGTTTTCTTTGCCCATTAGCGTTTTTGCGGGCTATTCCAATGGTGAACTCGAAAATGTAGGCAAATCCATCACCTACCAGATGCCTCCACGGCCCGATATTTTGATCAATACCACCAATGTTGTTTGTACTGGCAATGAAATCGCGTTCAACAACCAGACCTGTCCGAGCAATGATCAAAAAATGGAATACCTCTGGGATTTTGGCGATGGCAATACCAGTACAGAACGCAGTCCAAAATATACTTACCTGGATTTGGGCAATAAAACGGTAAAATTAACCGCCAAAAACGCCTGTGGAACCGTATCTACCGAAGAATCGATCCGAGTTTTGGGCGAACCCCTTGCACTGGCCAGAGTCGATTCGGGCGCAATTGAAGTTGGGCCTGATCGGTATGTGGTTTGTTTATCGCGTGGCAGCGTGGTACGGCTTTCCAGTACCGGCACCCTAAATACCACCCTGTACACCTGGGCAGTATCGGGACCTGGCAGAACCAACTGGGTGAACAACAGCAGCCGAAGGGCAACCAGTCGCCTTGATATTTTCGAGCCAGGCGTGTATACCGTTACCCTTACCTCAGACAATGCCTGTAACAAACCGAGTACCAAGACATTGACCATCGAAGCCAAATCTGCCGAAGCACTCCTCCCATTTAAACCACAGGAGGATGGCTGTATTTCGCTCAATTATACCCCCAATCCACTCAACCTCAAAGCCACTTACACCATCAATGGCATTTCAGTAGCTGCTGCCAATTTTCCATCTACCCTTCCGGCAACCCCTGCACCCTACATTGTGGAATCTACCCTCAACAATGAATGTGGCAACCAGATGCGGATGGATACTTTTTTTGTATTGCAACCCGAACCAGTGGCCATTTCTTTTCCGGGCAAAGACACCACCGTTTGTGAAAAAACCAGCGCCATTCTACTCAGAGCAGGACCAATTGGTGGCAACTGGGTGGGCAACAACCTCAGCAGGCAAGGATTCGCAACGAGTTTCACGCCTAGTGGGCCTGGTGTTTTTCCACTGATTTATGTGCGTGGCAATGGCAATTGCGAACGCCGGGATACCATCAAAGTAACCGTAGAAGAAAACGTTCGACTGAGCATCAAGCCGCAAACCGACGAATGTTTGGATTTCAGTTACACCCCTATTCCCTTGATTGCCAATGCCCGTTACAGTTTAAATGGAAATCCGCGAAATAATTTTCCGGTTCCGATTACCGTGAGTACCAATCGGGATGTGTACAACGTGATCGCCACTTTTGAGAATACCTGTGGCAAACAAGAAGCCAGAGATACCTTCGTAGTAACGGGGGCACTGCCGGTGGGCATTACTCAACCTCTTTTACCGATTACCCAACTTTGCGCCGGAGATTCTGCTCGAACCTTGTCTGCCCTACCCCTGGGAGGTACCTTCAAAGGCAGCAACGTGATCAAGCTGGGCAATGGGTTTGCTTTTGATCCAGTCAGGGCGGGTACTTTCCCCATCGTTTATGTACGCGGGGATGGGAGTTGCGAGCGCAGCGACACCGCTACCTTTGTAGTGAATGCCCGAGTTGTGCTCAGCCTGAATACGCAAACCGATGAATGCAACCTAATTCGGTACACCCCCACTCCGATCATTCCTGGCGCACTGTACACTGTTAACGGTTTGAGGGCTACAAATTTTCCCCTGGATTTGGGATCCAGCAATACCGCATACGTCGTAGAAGCGACCTTGACGGATGTATGCGGGACGCAAATTAAACGAGATACTTTTTTTGTACGCACTCCCAGCCCCTTAAAAATCACTATCCCTGGTCGCGATACATCGGTTTGTCAAAATTCTGCGGTTTTCCCCATCAATGTTTCGGCGCTGGGCGGAAGCTGGCAGAACAGCAAGTTTATCAATGCAACGCCAGGTGGATTCACGTTTACCCCCAGCGAAGCGGGTTCTTTCAAAATGGTTTACCGCAATGGATCAGGCACTTGCGCCCAGCGAGATTCGGTTGTCATCGACGTACAACAAGTGAGTTTGGATGCCCAAGGTGTGGATGTATGTTTCAACTCGGCTACCCAGCTGAAAGGCTTGCCTTTGGGCGGAACCTGGAGTTCGACAGAATGCCCTGGCTGTATAACCGGCAGCAGCTTTGATGCCCGCAAATTGAGTACGCCACGTGACTCGATACAAGTGATATATACCGTCTTGAATGCCATAGGTTGCAACAGTACCGACGCTGCTTATGTGCGGATCACCCGTCCTCAAGCTGGATTTAAAGCCCAGGGCAATATTTGTTCAAATGGCCTCGTGCAAATCGAACTAACTGGCACCAAAGCAGAACGCTCGCGCTGGTTGTTGGGCACTATTCCACTGGATCCTCCGCCCTTCCAGTTTATCCCGGAAGGCGAACAGCGCATCACGCAAATTGCGTTTATCGGCGCTTGTTCGGATACCATGAGCCAGCAATTTACGGTGGTTGCCCCGCCGCCGCCGGCATCGTTTACCCCCAGTGCGTTGGAGGGCTGTCCGCCGCTTAAAGTTTCTTTCAAACCCGATGCGGCCCAGCGGAATGGACTGAGTTATTCCTGGAATTTTGGCCGAACGACTAGTGACTCCTTGGCGAAATACCTGCCGGATTCCAGCTACGTTTATGCCAACGACACCAGCATTTTTTTGCGCTACAAAGTCACCCTGAGCATCAAAAACCAGTGTGGCACCACTACTGATCAAAATGAAATCACTATATTCCCTTTGCCCGTAGCGCGGATTGGATTGGATTCATTGAGCAATCAGTGTTCGCCAGTGATTGCTACCATTACCAATCGTTCTACCGGATCTCCGGACGCTTGCGTCTGGGATTTTGACAACGGGGTGATCGATACCACCTGCCGGGATATCTATGTTCAAAATTATGGCGCAGACACCTCCACTATTGTATACCTCATCAAATTGCAAGTAAAAAACGTTTGCGGCGTTTCCAATGATACCTTCCCGTTGACTGTAACCTCGCCAGGAGTGCGGGCTTTTTTCAACCTGGATGATTTCAACGTTTGCCCCAACAAATCCATTAAATTCAACGATGCTTCCGCGCCATTGCCCCGCAGGGTGTTTTGGAAATTTGGCGATGGCGGAGCATCTCAGGAGCGGAATCCGACCTATGTTTATCGCATCCCGGATACCACCCTAACCGTCACCCTGATAGCCCTGACGGGTTGTGGGTACGACTCGCTGAGTCGAAAAATTTACGTACAACCGCTGCCCGACGTCAATTTTGCTACGGATCGGTATGCTTGCCAGCTACAGGCAACTACTTTCATCAACCGCTCCAATGAACGGGCAGCCTTTCGCTGGGATTTTGGCGATGGCACCATCGATTCGGTCACATACTCTCCACAGCACATTTTTCAAAAAGGAGGCCTCAGCACCAAGGTCAGTTTAACGATCAAAGACTTCCCCAATGGTTGTGAAAACACCATCACCAAACCCTTGTTGATCCGCTCCAAACCAGAGGCCAATTTTTCCATCAATGGCGACTCAACGGGTTGTGCGCCGTTTACGGTGATTTTTCAAAACCTCTCCCGAAATTCCAACCGCTGGGAATGGAATTTTGGCGATGGAAAAACCTCTACCCTGGAAAACCCTGGTACGGTGTACGACACGGGCGCATACGACATCAAACTGATTGCCTCGTACGAAGGGATTTGCAGCGATACCTTGTTTCTTTTTGATGCCATCACTTCCGATGATTGTGGGGTGTTCATTCCCAATGCTTTTTCCCCCAATGGGGATGGACTCAACGACTTTTTCTCCATTTATGGCGGCCCCCTCAGCGCTACCAAAATTTTGACCTTCCGGATTTACACCCGTTGGGGTGAAATGGTGTTTCAACGGGACAATTTCGACATGGACAACCTCAGCGGCTGGGATGGCCGCATCGATGGGCAAGTGCCCATTCCTGGTGTGTATGTCTATTGGATCGAGATTGAACAACTGGGAGGCCGAAGAAAACAATACAAAGGGGAGGTGACGCTGGTGCGGTAAGGTGGGGCTAAAAAATCTCCTCCAACTCTTGCAGGTGATGGATCATGAAGGTCGACTGCACCTGTGGTACTGCATGGATATGGTTGACAAAAACCGTATCCATGCCTGCATTAGTAGCTCCCTGGATGTCTGCTTCCTGATTGTCTCCGATCATGATACTTTCGCCCGGGCGAGCCTTGCTTTGCTTTAGGGCATATTCAAAAATCGCTCGATTCGGTTTTAGGCTTTGAGCAGTTTCAGAAGTAATCACTTCTAGGAAATAGCCTTGTAGCTCAGCACTTTGCAATTTTTGATCCTGAATTTCCTAAAAACCATTCGTGATTAGGTGCAAGACATAGTCTTTGTTTTTGAGGTATTCCAGTATTTCGATGGTATGTGGAAACAGGTTTTTTTTGTAAGGTAAACGTTCCAGGAACTCTACCGACATTGTTTTGGAGAGTGACTCGTCTTCAACGCCGAAATCCATTAGTGCCAGCCACATCCGGCGCCAACGCAGCTCAGCCTGAAGGATCAAGCCCTTGGTGTACTCGCCCCAAAGTCGTTCGTTGTGCGTAGAATACGCACTAAAAAATGCATCAAAGTCGTCGATTCCACGGCTTTGCAGCTGCTTGTCCATGTACAATTCCTGAAAACATTCCTTGGCATTGACTTCAAAATCCCAAAGGGTGTGGTCCAGGTCAAAAAATAAATGGCGGTATTTCATAGTTGGAAAGATGAGAGATTATAATTTATTATTCTATTAACCGCTGAAACAAGTCTGAAGATTTTAACCAGCGGAAGGGGAGAATAGTGGATTTTAACGAATGGCGAATTTTTCGAATAACGAATGACGAATGACGAATTGGGAGCGTCGCCTCCAAGTTTTGTTGGTTGGTACAAACAAATGGAACTCCAATCTCAAGCTTTCCAAAACCTCAGGCGCATCCACCCTATTCGTCATTCGTTATTCGAAAAATTCGTCATTTCAATACAGCTTCGTGAAACTCATACCGCCACCAGTCGTTTCAATAGCATAAGCAGCTAAAAGTGGAATACCCCATTCTTTCCTATGCTGGTCCACAAGTTCCAATTCCACCATGCTTAATTTGTCAATGGGGGCAATACAATGGTAAAAATAAGGGGTCTCCTTTTTGTACCACGCCAAATACTGATCATACATCCAGGCGTATACTTCAGGATTGAGCTCCCCCTTTTTTACAGCATCTTGCCACAAGGGCCAATACGCCTCATTTTTTGGAAGCCTTGCGTTGTGATGGATGATGATTTCGGCTTGGTGTGCTGCAGTAAGACCAACAATTTGCTCCGAAGGAAACCCATATTTGTCAATTAACTTGAGCAAAACAGCAAAATTCAAACTATCTGAATACATTGCTGATTCCTGATGCTTTCCATCTTTTCGGAGAGTGTCTTGATCAATATGGTATAGGCTATCCAATTGATGAGCGTAAATGGCATTTATTTGAACCTTAACCAGTGCAGCATCCTGGGATGTCAATTTTTCATAAGCAGGCATCTCTGTAAATTTTTCCTGGAATCTAGCCCCTTTAATATGGCTGTAGGTCCAGCCACCCTGTTCAATCGATTTTTTAAGGTAAGCCATCGCTTTTTTGTATTTGTTTAAATGCGACTGGGCAATAGCCGCTGCTGTATAAGTATTACAATGTACATACTTGACCAGCCTCATCGCCTTTTCAAATTGATCGGCTGCTTCCTGGTATTTTTTGTGGTACAAGAGTTTATTGCCCTCATTGATCAGGTTGTAATATGGAATGTAATTTTGGCCTTGAATGAAGCACACAAACAAAGTAAAAATAAGCACAAACAGTGTTTTCATAAGGAATATAGTTTTGGTGAAATAGTCTACTCTTACAATATCTCTTCTTATACAAGCTCGCTCGCCCCAATTCCGTAGTCGAAACTTTAGTGTAAGCCTGATTTAACTGCTCCATAATTTCCAACATATAGGGATGTTGAGCAAATTTTGGCCTGGGGCTCAACAACAACACATAATCAACCGCTGGAACAACGTCCAGACTTGTTCTTATTATTCCTGCATCTTGGACGCACAAGCATTCACAATTCCCAGAAAAATACACCATTTGAGGCATTCTTTAGAAGCGAAAGCCCGTTTTTTTCTTCAGTCAAAGCGTTCTTACCATTTGATGCTTGATGCTCGCCTTGACTTTTACAGAGTGCTTACTCATGCGTCAGAGACGCGGGAATAATCGGTTCAAGTCTGAAGACCTTATCCTGTCCCATTAAATTTGTCCTTTGCGAGGGCCCATCCCCACTGGACATTCTGGAGAATACTCCAAGCTTGCCAAAGTAGTTTTTCCCCAGCCAAAGGCTGTTTTTTGGTTGGCTTAAACCCTGCTAATGAACCTAGGGCTACTACAAAATCAACTACCGTTTTGATTTGCTTGTGGGTCATGGCCTGCAAAATTTGAATGTGGAGGTGTTCAAAAACTTCGCCTGCCTTTCGCTGCGGGCTTGCCTTGGCCACATAGTTGAGATGCAGGATTCTCCAAGCTACAATGGCATACATTTTTAGTGCGTTGGTCAAGCGGTCAAAATGATCAATTTGCAGTTTTTCGACTCTAAGCCCTGTTTTGAGGATATAATGGAAGCGCTCAATCATCCAACGTTTGGTATAGATATCAAGTACCAAGCGAGCATCTTCAAAACTATTCACCGCAAAAGAGGTGAATAAATACCACTCAATAGGCTCATCAGGTCCATCGATTTCTCGAGCATGAACTAAAGTTAGAGCAATAGACTTGCCTTGATGATGACTTGGAGGGGGGTAGGTAAAAACCCCGTATCGAATTTGCAGTTTAGCTATTCTCGCCTCTCGGTTCTTCTGCTTAGTAAGCGGAACTTCTACTATCCCTTGTGGTTCCAAAGTTGCTGGCAAATCTTGGACTTTGGTAGCTTTGTTTCCAAACCATATATTGCGAATCATTGAACGACCTCGAATTGCAAAACCTATCTGAGCAGATCGATCATGAGCCAAATGCTCATAGAAATCAGATTCTCGATCTGCTACAATCACTACAGTATGCTTTGTGGAATGGAAACTTGCTTCTATTTGCTTGAGCAAAAGCAGCCATTTATAGCTCTCTTTCTCCTCAATCTTATAATCTCACTCGCTTTTCTCGTCCACTACTACTTGGTGCCCAGAGGTGTTGCCCAAGTACACCTAAGGGCTCTCCTTGAGGGCTGACCAAAAGCGCACTATGTATGCTAATCCCCAGACAATCGTACATCCCTCCTAACTGCCCCATGCCCTGTTTTGATGGATGATCTTGATAATTCAAATCAGTGGTATCTTCCAAGGCTAAGACCCAATCATGTCCGGCGCAACGCAATACACTTTGCTCACGATGACCTTGTTGCAGATCGATCTCTTGTTGAGAAAAGAGTCGATGCGCCGATTTGCGCAAACGTTCCCCAAGGGCTGATGAAAAAGATAATCCACTGTTCTGACCCATACTGTACAAAATCTGCATCGCGATGTTCCGATAACGCTCATGACCTACATCCGCGCCTTTCATCTCTTGTATTGCCCAAATCATAGTTCTATCAGCTTTTTTTTACCCATAAGTATAATTATATTTTCCCTGAAATTTAATGGGACAGGATAAGGTCTGAGAGACGTTGTTCCAGCAGGCTATATGGGTTGTACTCCTCAATATACTGGATTTGATTGATGAAGTCGATGCCTGTGACACTGTGCAGGCATGGTCGAAAAAAGGATCTTGTCCGGGATTGCGCTCGCATCCTCGGCAGATTGATTACACCCACTGAGCTATAAGCAAAATTATGGCAGCTATTGTGACGGCTATCTGTTTCATACTGGAGGGCAAGGTTGAGATTTTTTTTTGGAAATGGGAGGAAAATTTGGGGTGGTCAAAAATGGCACGTACGGGGCAATTCCAAAAATTTGGGGTGGTCAAATGTTTGTAAAAGTGCCTTGATTGGAGGTGCGGGTGGTAGTAGTTTTGTAAAAGAAATCAGGCAGAAAATAAATTGGCTGATTTCAAAAAGGCCAAGTCACTTGGAGTTGAAAATTGTCGTTGCAGTGCGAAGTGCGCAATTCGAGCTGGGACGTTGGCGGGCATCCCGAAACCGTCTGGAAAAGAAGTAGGGGAAAGTTGTAATTTGTTTGAATTTAAAGTTATGAAAATCAAGTTCTTGTTTTCATTTATTCTGTTCTCTCTATTTATCGCAGGCAATTCACATGCAGCAAGCAAAATTGAGGTATGTAAAGCCAATGATCTAGCTGTTTTTCAAGAAACAGTGATTATGTCTAGTTTAGAGAACTCCATTAATCAAGTGGAAGTGTCTTTAGAAATTGATTTGTTGGATGCTACTCAAAGTTCGGTTGCAACAGGAACCTGTACCGTTGAAGGAAATGTTACAGTTACCACTGAGTCTGGAAAAAGCGTTAAAGTTGCCTTTAAAGTTACTGCTAGTACCTGTAAAGAGGCCGCTGAGGTAATGAGTGACATCATGGAAGCATTACAATAACTATTTCTTCAACAATGCAGAGGTAACACCTTTTACATGGAGTTTCCTCTGCATTTATTAAAAAAAACGATGAAAAAGATTCTCTTATTTGCTCTTTTAGGCTTGGCCTCTAGTATGTGTTTTGCAGGAACTAAAGCTGCGATGCAAAAAGACCAAAATAGTCCTGCAATCGAAGCATCTGTAGTGCAAAAAATAAAGAGCAACGAACACTGGGTATTAAAAAAGATTGAGACCACTTCTGTTGAAAAATTTGAAGAGACTAACTCAGTGCAGTTGCTTCAAAATTCAGAAAAAAACCCAGTCGTATCTACTTGTACAATCAAGGTCAATACTGAATTTGATAATGGTACAAGAATTGAAGGTACTATAACCATTACTGGAATTAGCTGGTGGGATTGCTTGAAGCTCAAAGTTTATGATTTATTTTCAGATGATTTTTAGGGTAGCCCTAACGCTACAGGCACACCATTGACTAATAAGATTTCTTGATTTTTTCTTTAGGGTTGTTTTTTTCTTGCTTCTGTTGGTATGAATTAAACAACCCTAATCATTTCACTTCATCTATCAAAATTGAAGCCATGAAAAATTTACTTTTCTTGCCTTTTTTATTTTTCAATCTACTGATTTCCAACGCGCAGAGCGCAGTTGCTGTCACTTATCGATGCATCTACAACATTGATGAGATAAAGGAAAAAACAGCAATATTAACAATTACAAACAGTAAATCTCTCTTTAAGTTTATTCCTGAGGCCACCCAATCTCAAATCACCAGCAATGAAGATAATGATCAAGCTGGAGATCGAGTAGTCTCATTAAAAATTAGAACCAATGATTCTATTGGAACTAGGTTTTATACTGACTTAGAAGAGAATGTTATGGTTTCCAGAGAACTTTTTTTTCAAGATGGAAAAACCCAACCATTCATAGTTAAAGAGCAAATTGAAAAAATCAATTGGGAAATTAAAACTGAGCAAAAGCGAATAGGTAAATTTCTTTGTCAAAATGCAATTGGAAAATTTAGAGGTAGAATTTATCATGCATGGTTTATACCTGATATACCACTGTATTTAGGTCCATGGAAATTACACGGGTTACCCGGATTAGTTGCTGAGGTTTTTGACGAAGAGAAAGCGTTACACATCCAAATACAATCCATAACCCCTGCCATTGTTAGTAAGAATAGTATTAGCCCTCCAAGTGAAGGAAAAGAAATATCATTTCATGATTATTTCTTGATGGGGCAGAACCTAGGAAATAATTTCTCGAAATTCATCCAGGCAAAGCTTCCTCGGGGTGCTAAATTTGAAGTTACCACTGTAACTAATAACTCTCTTGAGCGTTCGGAAAGCTCAAACCATTAGCAAATAAGGCCAATAGAAATATTTTAACCATTAATACTACTACTATGTTACGTAGATTTCACATTGCTTTCTTAATTTGGTTTCTACCTTCAATAACTATAGCTCAAACTATAGTTATTGAAGGACATGTAGTTGATCAACAAGATCAGCCATTAATAGCTGCAAGCGTTCAAGTTTTAAACAAGTACACAGGACGAATTATTGCATTCAATATAACTGGTCAAAAGGGCGATTTTAGCTTACTATTGCATCATGAAGACTCTTTAAGGCTAAAGTTAGATTATTTGGGGTTTGAGACTTTTATCTGTGACCTATCTCTGGACTCAATGCAAGGCCAGCCAATAATATCAAAAAAAATTAAATTGCAACCTAAGCAATTTTTAATGGATGAATTGACTATTTCAGGAAGCACAGCGATTATTATAAAGACAGATACGATTGTTTTTGATGTATCCCATTTTACTAATGGTACAGAGAATGTTGCCGAAGATGTGTTGAAAAAGCTACCAGGAGTCCAGATTACGGAGGAAGGTAGTATTAAAGTAAATGGGAAGGCAATTGAGACGCTCATGATTGATGGTGACGACTTGGTTGGGCGACAATATGCAATATTGTCAAAAAATTTAAGTGCAAAATTAATAGACAAGGTGGAAATAATTGATAAATTTCAATACAATAGACTACATAAAGGCATTAATCAATCGGATAAAATCGCGATCAACATTCGTTTAAATAAGGGGCCTAAGGCTTCCCTTTTTGGCAATAGCGAGTTCGGGTTTGGGAACAAAGGATTTTATGAAGCAAGGTTAAATACAATCTCATTACTAAATAAATTTAAAATTTATTCCTTTTCAAGTGCAAATAACATTGGAGAAGATGACGGTCAAAGTAATTCTCTCGCGTCTATATCTGGCAATACATCAGGAAGTGGTCAATCGCTAGGTGAAGATGTAACACTAAGTAAAATAATCCAACTTGGGTATAATTTACCAAATTTAAAAAAGAATAGATATACTTTCAATCAAGCTAAGTTAGCTAACATTCATTTATTGTATTCACCTAATAAAAAAATAAAAACCAAATCTTCTATCTCTCTAGCTAATGATCTTGTGCGTTTTTTTAATCAAACAACACAGCAATTTTTATTAGGAAGTCGGGGAGCTTTTTCCGAAAATTATAACAGTAGAAATTCTTTTTTTGCATCAAATATAGAGTTTTCTTTGACCTGGGATAAGAGTGACAAGGAAAGAATCGAATATTGGGTAAATTTCGGAAAAGCCACCGATCAAAATAATGCTCGATTGCAATTTAATCAGAACCCAATAGTTGAATCATTATCCTCCGAGCTAATAAAAAGCGATTACTATTTTAATTATTCTAAAAAAGTAGACGATAATAAGCTTTTTTCAATATCGATTCGACACAAATTAAATACACTTCCTCAGCAATATTCTGCTGACGCATTACTATTTAATGATTTATTCCCTCATAATGATTCGAACTCTAACATTCAACAAAAAAACAATATAAAATTGAACTATAAAGCAATTGAGATTCGTTACTTAAATAAGATTCAAAAACATACTTGGGATTCAAAAATGTTATTTTCAGAATATAGCAATACATTTAACAGCTATCTTGGTACCATCAAAAATACGAACGATAGTCTAATTGGCTTCGGGTCTGATTTTTTGAATAATTTCACTAATCAGACTATTGACCTATGTTTTTCTAATAACTATAATTATCATTTAAATAAAAAATTATCGATGTACTCTAAAATTGAACTACATCAAATTTGGAATAAGAATCAGCAATACCCAGAGCAAAATTTACATACAAAAAATATAGCACTATTTCCCAATTTTAAGCTTGGGTTAAGCTTCCAACCAGAAAAAAAACATCATTTTTTACTAAGCTACGACCTACATAGAGGACTCTCAAGTGTCAATGAAATATACCCTAAGTACATGCTCAAGGACTATCGCAGCCTATCTAAAGGGCTTGGAGCTTTTGAGTTCTCAAATAATTCTAGCTTACTATTTAACTACACCTATGGCAGTTGGATTGAAGGTTTCCTGGCTAACATGAATTTTATTTTTCACAAACCATATAAATATTTTTCTACAAAAACAACCATTACAGATTTATTCTCCCAGAGTGAAACCATTTTATTGCAAAATAAAAAATACATGTATCTTTATAATACATCAATAGACCAGTATATAAAGATCATATCTTGCAATCTCAAGGTGAATGGGACCTATAGCCAAAACGCATTTCTTAATTACGTCAATGATATCCCAAGAACGATAATATTCAATAACGTTACTTTCAGTACTGAACTTCGTTCAGTATTCCAAGATGGGTTAAATTTTCACTTGGGCATGGAATGGCGGCAAAACTCATATCTATCTCCTATTAAGCTCAAAAATAGTAATTTTAATACTTTTATTGATTTATCACTATCCATCTCCAAGTCAATATTGATTGAAGTCAAAAATGACCTTCAATATTTAGGTAACGCTAATAATTCAAAACAATCTTATCTATTTATTGATGGAAGTCTTCAATTTGCCACAAAAAAAAGATTAGCATTCCAGCTTAACGCCAATAATATCTTTAATGTAAAGGCTTTCAAAGTATTTTCATTTAATGAAATTGCATCTTCTACTTCCACTTATCGTTTGCTGCCAAGATGTATAATGGTAAAAATCAATTTTGGTTTTTGAAATGTCAATCCCAAAAATTTGGGGTAGTCAACAACTTTCAAAAATACCTTAACTACCCCTCCATTTTTCCTGCAAAAAGAGAAGACTGATTCGATTAATGTAATAGATTTCACCGACGCCAGTGGACGTTTAGATCCACACTCCAACGCGTCGGCTTATTTTTTACTTCCTATCCACTTCCACTACATGCCCAGCGCGGCTTTGAGCTGGTCGGCATAGGTGTTCATTCCCCATGCTTTTTCCCCCAATGGGGATGGACTCAACGATTTTTTCTCCATTTATGGCGGCCCCCTCAGCGCTACCAAAATTTTGACCTTCCGGATTTACACCCGTTGGGGTGAAATGGTGTTTCAACGGGACAATTTCGACATGGACAACCTCAGCGGCTGGGATGGCCGCATCGATGGGCAAGTGCCCATTCCTGGTGTGTATGTCTATTGGATCGAGATTGAACAACTGGGAGGCCGAAGAAAACAATACAAAGGGGAGGTGACGCTGGTGCGGTAAGGTGGGATTTGTGAACAAAATATCCCATTCAAGCGTCATTTAAGTTTCTGAGTGGACTATTTTGTTCAACAAGTCTAATTTTTATTTTCAAAAATCCTGATTTCTGATTAAATTGAGTTTTCAAATTAGTTAAACTATGGGAGAGTCAATCCTGAATAAGTTTGAATTGTTAGATAAAGAGAGGCAAAAGCAACTTTTGAATTTTCTGGACTTTTTATTGTTTCAGCAAAAATCAAAGCACGTCGAAGCATTCAATTACGATGCCTATCGAAATCAAATTCTTTCCATTGGTGAGTGGTCAGATGAAGATGTTTCTGTAATTGAAGGGGTTACAAAAGAGATAAACAATTGGCAAGTACAGGAATGGTAATTGACACATCAATATTTATAGAGTACCTTCGATCAAAAGATCGTACAAATACCGCTTTAGCGAAACTTCCAACTGAAACGGTTCTCTATGTTTCTTCGATTACTGCGTTTGAGCTATATAGTGGAGCAACGGATCTCAAGAAAAGGCAAGATATAGATACCCTTTTACAAGGAGTTTTCATTTTGCCTTTGAATACCGATATCGCTAAAAATGCTGGCTTTATATATCAAGACCTACGCAAAAGAGGAAACATGATTGAGGTGACTGACATTTTAATTGAAGCCACAGCCCTCGAAAATGATTTACCCATCAAAACATTAAATACCAATCATTTTCAAAGAATACCTGGATTGGTAATACTTTAAGAGATGCTATGTCTATCACGCTAGCCTCAGTATTCCAACATTGCACTACCGCTGGAACAATGTCTCCAGACGTTGAACCAGCAGGTACCAAAAAGACTACGAGCAAACAGGCAATCACCTCTGTGTATCTACAGCTACCAGCCAAAAAAGAGATGGAAAAAGTGGTACCTGGAAAATAAGCAAACCCTAAAAAATCTCCTCCAACTCTTGCAGGTGATGGATCATGAAGGTCGACTGCACC